>JBGPDC010000001.1:0-119846 GCA_041482115.1 Terriglobia bacterium
CCACGCCCCTTCGAGCCGTCTCCCTCGGACCGCGGCTGCCGCGCTCGATGCGTGGCTCCAATCCCGCGGCCGCCATCGAGAGCCTCAACAGTTTCCGGCTGCGCGACGCCGGATCGGCCAGCGCATTCGAAACGATGTACTCCGGATCTACCGACACGGTGCTACAAGGGGCGGGACGAGAAACCTTCGAGGCCGTCAAGCTGCTGGAGTCGCTCCAGCGCGAGCCCTATACCGCGGGGGCAGAGTACCCGCGCGGTCCGCTCGGAGAAAACCTGCGACAGATCGCGCGCTTGATCAAAGCTCAGGTCGGCGTCGAGCTGGCCTTCGCCGATGTCGGCGGTTGGGATCACCACGCCAACGAAGTGGGGGCCAACCTCTCCCAGGGTCCCCTCGCCAACCGGCTCCGCGATCTGGGTCAGGCCCTCGCCGCCTTCTGGCAGGATCTTGGCGACCGTATGGAAGACGTGGTGCTGGTCACGATGTCCGAGTTCGGCCGCACGGCCCGGGAGAACGGCAACCGGGGCACGGACCATGGACACGCCAACGTGATGTTCGCGCTGGGCGGCCCGGTGCGCGGCGGCAAGGTCTACGGCGACTGGCCGGGGCTCGCGCCCGAGCAGCTCTACGAAGGGCGTGACCTGAACCTGACCACAGACTTCCGCGACGTGCTGGGCGAGCTGGTGGCGGTGCACCTGGGAAATCCGGAGGTGGGCGCCGTCTTCCCCGGCTACGTCGGTAGCGCCGCGAAGTACCGCCGGCTGCTCCGGGCTTGAGGGCCGGCCCACCCGGGCTATACTAGCGGACATGGGAAAGCCGCCCGGACTTTCGGGAAGCTTCGAGCAGGCCGCTCGTGAGATAGAGGCCGAGGTCAAGAAGGTTCTCGATTTCGTCGAGGAGCGGGTCGTCCCGAGCGCCCGCCGGGATGGCGAGAAGATGCTCCGCCGCCTGGCCGAGGAGATGAATCGCTGGGCCGACCACCTGCACGATCCACCGCCCCCGAATCGGCCCCCCGGAGCTGAGAACAAATGATCCAGCGCCGGGTCTCGACGGCGCTGGCGTTCTTGCTCCTGAACGGTTGCGGGGGAGGCCAGCGGGCGCGTGTGGCCCTGCCGCCTCCGGCTCCGCAGGTCGCGGTGGGCGCCACCGAGGAAGGCTGGGCGAGCTGGTACGGACATCCCTATCATGGCCGCCCAACCTCCAGCGGCGAGATCTACGACATGGAGCAGCTCACCGCGGCTCACCGCACCCTGCCCCTCGGCACGCGGGTGCGGGTGGAGAACCTCTCGAACCGGCGAGACGTAGAGGTACGGATCAACGACCGGGGGCCGTTCGTCGACAACCGCGTCATCGACCTTTCGCATGCCGCCGCACAGCGCCTTCAGATGCTGGGCCCCGGCACAGCGCACGTACGGCTGCATATCACAGACTTGCCAGCCGCCCCGGCGGACGGCTTCTACGCGGTCCAAGTCGGGGCGTTCCAGAACCAGGGCAACGCCGAACGCCTGCGGGAGACTATGGCTCGGGACCACGGCAACTCGCTCGTGCAGGTTTACGACTCCCCGCGCGGACGGCTCTACCGCGTCCTGGTAGGACGCGCCGGCGAACCGGGAACCGCCCAGGCGCTGGCGGAGACCCTGCGGGCGGAGGGTTTCCGCGGCTTCGTGCTGCGGGTGGATGGTGGCGGCGGCGCGAACCGGCTATAATACTTGCGTTGCCCGAGCAATTGTCCTTGCTCGAGGGCGCGACGTCGGCTTTCGGCCTGGTCGGTGACTCGCCGGAAATCCACCGCGTTCTGCGAATCATCCAAAAGCTAAAGAACAACCGCAGCCCGGTGCTATTGCTGGGCGAAAGCGGCACCGGCAAAGAACTGGTGGCGCGCGCGCTCCATGAGGTCTCGCCGGGCGTGCGCGGCGTCTTCGTGGCGATGAACTGTGCCGCACTGGCCCCCACGCTGGCCGAGAGCGAGCTCTTCGGCCACGCGCGCGGCAGTTTCACGGGCGCGACCGAAGCGCGCCAAGGGCTGCTCGAGCAAGCCCAAGGCGGAACCCTCTTTCTCGACGAGATCGGCGAGCTCTCCCTCGAGATCCAGGCCAAGCTGCTGCGAGCGCTCGAGACCCGCGAGATCCGGCCGGTGGGAGCAGGACGCATCGTCACGGTGGACTTCCGCCTGCTGGCGGCCACCAACCGCGACCTGCTGGCGAAGGCGGAGCGGGAGGCCTTCCGCGCCGATCTGTTTTACCGGCTCAACGTAATTCACGTCGTGCTGCCGCCTTTACGGGACCGCCGGGGCGACATCCCGCTGCTGGTCCGCCACTTCGTGGACAAGCATGCGCGGAGCCCGCTGCGGGTCAGCCCGGAGGCCCTCGACTTTCTGATCCGCTACGACTGGCCGGGCAACGTACGGCAACTCGAGAATTGCCTGCTGCGCATGCTGGCGCTCGCTTCCAGTGAAGAGCTGGGCGTGGCGGACTTGCCGACGCAGTTGCGCAACGCGCTGGAGTCGGCGGAGGGTCTGACGCCGCGCGCCGTCGCGGCGACGCCGGTGGTGGCGCCACTGTGTGACGTAGAGCGGCGGGCCATCGAGCACGCCATGAAGGTTACCGGCGGCGACCGGCGCAAGGCCGCGCAGTTACTAGGTATTGGCAGGACCACCTTGTACCGGAAGCTGAAAGTGTATGGCCGCGGCCTCGCCCGGAGTGCGAAGGTCTGAGGGCCGTGCCCCTGAGGAGCTAACGATGAAGAAGGAACGCAAGAGTACGGTGGCCGTATCACCGGAAGTCATTGACCGCCGGATCTATCTGATCCGGCGCCAGAGAGTGATGCTGGACGCTGATCTGGCAAGCCTCTACGGCGTCGAGACCAAGACGCTAAACCGCGCCACCAAGAGGAATCGGGACCGCTTCCCAAAGGATTTCATGTTCCTCGTGACCGCCGCGGAAGCGCGGAGTTTGAGGTACCAATTTGGCACCTCAAACGGCCACCGTGGCGGCCGGCGCTACCTTCCCTACGCTTTCAGCGAGCAAGGAGTGGCGATGCTGTCGAGCGTCTTGAACAGCCCGCGAGCGATCCAGGTCAACATCGTCATCATGCGCGCGTTCGTGAAACTTCGTCACGTCATGGCCACGCACGAAGAACTGTCTCGCCGCATCGACGAGCTGGAAGGGAAGCACGACGCCAAATTCCGGGTGGTCTTCGATGCCATTCGGCGTCTCATGGGGCCGCCGCCGGCGCCTCCTAAGCGGCAGATCGGCTTCACCGCCCCGGCGAATCCGCCCAAAATGCGAGCACGCGTTTGAGGTACCTATTTGGCACCTCAAACGCCCTTCGCTTGCCTGGTGCTCGGAGGTCTTGTAACGTGTGAAGCGTGACGCAGCTCAACTTGACAGGTCCCACACAAGCGACCGAACTGGCCCGGCAAGCGGCAGAAGGCTGTCTTTATTCTCCGGACCCGCCGGAAGAAGCCGTCCGTCAGTTGTGCGAGCTCGCCACGGCGCCGGACCAGGAGTTAGCGCGTATCGGCGCCCACGCCATCTTCGGCGGCGTGGTCGAACCACTCGGCGACTCCTTTGAATGCCACTTCTGCGATCTGTACGTCCGATTCTTGGCGCGAATTCTGGAGTATTGCTGCGCCCTGCCGGAGGCTATTCAGGTTCGTGACCGGCTGCGTTCTTTCGGCCTGTACTCCCTAACGGACCTGGTCCAGCGAGCCGAGCGGCTGCGTCGTCCGCCCGCGCCGCCCACGGGACGCGTCCGCAGAATTTTGGTCTTATCGCGTGTCACTCTCGGCGCCGACGTGGCCGTTACAAGCGTCGTGCTGGCGAAGATGCTGGCCGCTTTCCCGGAAGCCGACGTAGTCCTGCTGGGGAGCCCCAAAGCGGGGCTGCTATTTGCGGGCGAGGATCGCCTCCGTCTAAGACCATTGGATTATTCCCGCAGCGGACTGCTGCTCGACAGGCTGCATGCCTGGCTCGGCGTCGTCGATGCAGTCGCCGACGAGACCAAGGGACTCGCCCCCGGCGGGTGCCTCGTGATCGATCCGGACTCCCGCCTCACCCAGCTCGGCCTACTGCCTGTCGTTCCCGGCGACGCGGCGTACTACTTCTTCGAGAGCCGCTCTTACCAGCGTCCGGGACACGAGACGCTCGCGGAGCTCACTGCGGCCTGGCTCGAGGAAGTCTTCGGACCCACGCCAGCCCCCTTGCATCCTTGGGTCAGCCTGCCACCGGAAGCAGTCGACCGCGCCGGGCAGTTCCGTGCCGCCCGAAAGGGAAAGCGTTGGGCTACGATCAACTTCGGCGTGGGGGACAATCCTCGCAAGCGGCTGGAGGGCGGGTTTGAGGAGCGCCTGCTTGCCGGCCTGCTGGCGACCGGGTGGCGGGTTCTGCTGGACCGGGGGCAAGGCCCGGAGGAACTGGCGCGCACCGGGGATCTGCTCGCGCGGCTGCGAGCGGCCGGGCACCTCGTCTCAGAGATCGACGAAACCAGCTCTCGCGGTGAGGTGCTCGCAGCGGCCGCGGCGGAGGTGACCGCCTGGCATGGCAGTCTCGCCGGGTTTGCTGGTTTGATCGGGTCGAGTGACCTGTACGTCGGATATGATTCGGCGTGCCAGCACCTCGCGGCGGCGCTGGGAATCCCTGCCATCGATATTTTCGCCGGCTTCCACTCTGCCCGGATGCCGCAGCGCTGGCGCCCCACGGGACCGGCCCCCGTGACCATGATCGTCGTCGACGAGGCGGATCACGCCGATACGGAGCGCCTTCTGGAGCGAGTCCTGGAGGCCGCGCGGTGACGGTGGCGCTCGACGCCTCCTACAGCCTGGGACCAGACCTTTCCGGAGTGGGCGTCTATTGCGCGCGGCTGATCGAGACTCTCACCGCCGCGGCCCCGCAGGACCGGTTCCTGCTCTGCTATCGCGCCAACCGCTTCTTCCGCTCGCTGCTCGCCGCCAAGCTCCCGGCCAATGCGCGCCGCCGGCTGCTCGAAGAGCCTCTGAATCTGCTGCTGCCGCGCCGGGCGCGCCTGTTCCACGGCCTGAACCAGCGGCTGCCGCGATACTCTTTCGCCCGTACCGTCACCACGTTCCACGATTTGTTCGTGATGACCGGAGAATTTTCCACCCCCGAATTTCGCCAGCGCTTCACGGCGCTCGCCCGGGACGCGGCCGCGCGGTCGGATCACATCCTCGCCGTCTCGGCCTACACCGCGCGCCAGGTGGAAGCTCTGCTCGGGGTCGAGCCCGGACGCCTCACCGTCGTGCATCACGGAGTCGATCCAGTTCCGGTGTTCGAGCCGGCGGACCTGGCCGCCTTTCGGCAGCGGCAACGGCTGGAGCGGCCATTTCTGCTCCACGTCGGCGCCATCCAGGCGCGCAAAAACACCCGCCGCCTGGTCGAGGCGTTTCAAGAGCTGCCGCCGGAGGTGGATCTCGTTCTCGCCGGTTCGGACGGCTATGCCGCGGCTGAGATCCGCCAGGCCATCGCCCATTCACCCGCGCGGCAGCGGATCCGCAGCCTCGGTTACGTGGACCGCGCCACGCTCGACCGCCTCTACCGCTCGGCCACCGCGCTCGCTTTTCCTTCGCTCGATGAAGGCTTCGGGTTCCCGGTGCTGGAGGCGATGTCCGCCGGCCTTCCGGTAGTAACTTCAAACCGCGCTGCCATGTGCGAGGTCGCCGGAGACGCCGCACTGCTGGTCGATCCGACCGATGTGCCGGCCCTGGCGGCGGCTCTCCGCCGGGTCCTCGACGATACGGCACTGCGAGACACATTGACCCGCCGAGGCCGCGCCCGGGCGTCCGAGTTTTGCTGGGAACGAGCGGCGGCCGAGACGCTGGCGGTCTATCGCCGGCTGGTGTAAGCCTCCCATGCGTGCCGCTCTCTTACTCGCCGGCCTGGTTGTCGCCTTCTACTGGAAGCTCACCCTCAGCAGCGAGTTCACATTTCTGACCTCCCCGGATCTCGCCTACCAGGTCCTGCCGTGGTACGAATTCCAGGCCCGCGCCTGGCACAGCGGAACGTTCCCTCTTTGGGACCCCTACCAGTGGTGCGGCCAGCCGCTCGTGGGGCAATTGCAACCCGGCGCCACCTTCCCCCTCAACTGGCCGCTGTTTTGGGCGCCGCTGCGAGAGGGGCGGCTGAATATCAACTTCGTCCACTGGCACTTCGTGCTGATGCACGTGCTCGCCGCCCTGTTCCTCTACGCCTACTGCCGGGAGCTGGGCCGCAGCCGCTTCGCCTCCCTCCTGGCCGGAGCCGGATTCTCCCTGGGGGGATACGTTGGCACCACGACCTGGCCCCAGATGATGAATGGCGCCCTGTGGACCCCACTGGTGTTCCTCTTCTACCACCGCGCCAGCCGCGCCGCGACTCCCCTCGCTGTCGCGGCCAACGCCGCGGGCGGCGGCGGCGCGCTAGGGTGCGCCCTGCTCGCAGGACACCATCAAATCCCCCTCTTCCTCGCCCTCGCGCTGGGCGGCTTGGCGCTTTACCACGTCATCACTCGCCGCCAGGCGCAGCGCGCGCTACGGGTCTGCGCCGGTATAGCCCTGTTCGCCACCCTCACCGGCGCCTTCGCCCTGCTGCCGGCCTGGGAATATGGCGCCCGCTCCTACCGCTGGCTGAACCTGCCCTCCCCGCTGCGCATGAACCAGACCGTGCCGTATACAGCTCAACAGGGCCTCGGTGTGATCCCGCTCTCCCTGCTCGGCCTGGTCGTCCCGGTCGACGACGTCACCACCAATCCATTCGTCGGAATCGTCGTCGTCAGCCTGGCGCTATTCGGCATCGCGGCAGCCTGGAAGGAACGCGCGGTGCGACTGCACGCGAGCCTCGCTCTCGGCGGACTCGCCTACGCCCTGGGGTCCTATTCCATCTTCCAGGGGGTGCTCTACGCCACTCTGCCCTTTCTCGACAAAGCCCGGAGTCCCGGTCACGCCTTGCTGCTCTTTCACTTCGCGGCGCTGGTGATAGCGGCCTACGGCATAGATTCGCTCGACGCTGCGACCATCTGGCGGACGCGACTCCAGCAGGCGTTGCTGGCCGGGGCGGCTTTGCTGTGGGGCGCGTTCCTGCTGCTGTCCGCCCGGGGAACCCCTTTCACCGCGCGCGCCCAAAGCCTGATGCTGGCTTCCGTCATCGCTCTGCTGCTGGCAGCCTTGTGGCGAGCATCCCTACCACGGCGCGTCCAACAAGCCGGGATTCTCCTCCTGCTGCTCGTCGAGACCGGCGCCGCCACGTCCTATCTGATCCAGCCCCGCACCCGTGCCGGCGACCCCACTTTTCTCGACCGCTTCGCACAGCATCGGGACGTGATTGAGTTCCTCAAGTCCCAGCCGCGGCCGTTCCGATTCCACGCCGACGATAGCGAGATCCCCTACAATCTCGGCGACTCGGAAGCCCTGGAGGCCACCGCGGGGTACCTGGCCTCCGTCAGCGCCGATCTCTACGATTTTGTCGGCCTCGACTGGACCCGCTCCGCCCTTTACCTGAACCAGGTCTACGTCGTAGCGCGGCAGAAGTCCCGGCCCGAGCAGATCGAGGTGTATTCCGAACCGGACGGCCTGAAGGTGTTCCGTAATCCTGACGCCTTCCCGCGCGCCTGGCTCGTGCACGAGGCGCCTTCCGTACCCAACCGCGCGGCGGCCGTGGCTCTCATGCAAACACCCGGCTTCGATGTGGCCCGTAGCGCTTTCCTGATCGGACCCGCTCCGGCGCTCGAGGCCTGCGATGGCGGGTCGGTCGAGATCACCTCGACCGAACTCCTGCGCGTGAGCGCTCACGCCTCAGCGCCCTGCCGGACCATGGTCGTGTTCAGCGACCCGCTGTTCCCGGGCTGGCAGGCACGCGTCGATCAGCGGCCTGTGCCGCTCTACGCGGCCTACGGAGCCCTGCGAGGGGTGGTGGTGCCGGCCGGAGAGCACCGCCTCGAGCTGCTCTACCGTCCACGTTCCGTTTATGCCGGGGCGGCCCTCAGCGCCTTGGGGCTGGCGGGATGGTTGGGGCTGGCGCTGGCCGCGCGGCGAGAATCTCGAAGATCGGCCGCCCCTGGAAGTCCTTGACCGTCTCCCGGACGTCGACGCGATAGCCGCGCGAGACGGTGAACTGGTCGAAGGCCGCCGCGATCTGAGGAAAGGCCACCGGCTCACCAGGCGCGTGCCGAACGAAAAGGACCCTCGGATTCGCGAGGTACGCCTCCAGATACCGGCTGTCATACTGCGCGCCCTGCGGCAGTGTCGCCTCGACCACCGGAAGCCGGTCCGCGGTCAGCACGCGCAACTGCATCGCCTGCCCCCAATCCAGCAGGACAACCTGCTCCGGCTTGCCCGCCTCGATCGCCCGGTCGAGCGTATAGATAGCCTCGGTCCACGCCGGCCCCCCCCCGTAGGCGAGGATGCGGAAATAATAGTGCGCCACGCCTCGCAGGTTGGCGCCGACCAGGACCAGCGCCAGCAGGCACACGACAGCGGTGGCCGCGGCCCGGAACCGCCCGGGGCGCAGCCACCGGCCGGCGCCGTCGAGCAACCCTATCAGACCGGCGGCGACAAACAACTGTGGGAAGGGCAAGAGCAGCGCCTGATGGTGGAGGGCCCCCGCGTCCGCCACCACCAGCATCTGGACAAAGCCGAAGAGACCAAAGAGCAGCAGGAACAACATCCCGCGCCCCCACGGAGCGAACGGTAAGGCCGGCAGCAACAGCAAGGCCACCAACAAGGCCGGCAGCAGCAGTGTGTCCGCCTGGGCTTCGCGGGGAGCGACGGCATAGACGACGCGCGCCAGCGCACCGGAAGGCTCGAGCGGACGGTCGTCCATCTCGCGGCTGAACCAGCCCACCAGCGCCGTGCCTTCCAGCATCTGCTGCAAACCGCGCAGCTTTCCGCCGTACTTCTCAGGGCTCTCGGCCTCATGGCGGAAAGTCTCCCCCGGCCACTTCCAACAGTAATAAACGAACGCGGCCGAGCCGAGGAGCAATCCCGCGAGCGCCGTGGCAATCACCTTCGGCCGCAAGCTCGCCCACACCTGGCGTCCGAACACCAGCACGGTCGCGAGCGCCAACGCCGCCAGCAACCAAAGGAACGTCGCCTTGTCGAAAACCCCCACGCCCAGCGCGAAGCAGCCCAGGCCCAAATCGCGCAACCGCTTCTGCTGCCACCACCGCAGCACGCCCCAGCAACCGGCCAGCAGGCACAGCCGCTGAATCGCCACCGGCCCCCAGTCCAGCCGGGTTGTGAACAGGTAGATCGGATCGGTGGCCGCCAGAGCCAGCGCCACCAAGGCCGTCCGCCATCCGAAGGCGCGCCTCGCCAGCAGGTAGAGGAAGCCGAGTCCGGCCGCGCCCACCAGCAGCATCGGCAGCCGCACCGCCCCGACCGACCCCGGCCACAGCCGCAGAATCGGCACGTAGAGCCAGCCCTTGAGCGCCCCCAGGTAGCTGATGATCATCAGCGCTACCGGACGCCCGTGAAAGTGCATCATGTACGCGATCGGAGCGTCGTCGCGCGGGTGGCTCGCCAGCACGAAGAGCGTCTCGTCGTACTGCAAGCCCGGACGCTCGATCCACAGCGCGCCGAGACCGATGAAACCGGCCAGCAGCACGATCACCGCCCTCCGCGCCCAGGCTGGGGTGCTCATGGTCTTCGCGCCAGGCCCCACAACAGCGCTACGGCGGCGAGCGAGGTGGCCGCTCCGAGGCGCAAGCCTGCCGCGCGATACCGGAACTGCACCCGGTGCTCTCCCGGACCCACCTCGACTTGCTGAAAGGCCCCCTCCCAGCTCACCACCCGAGCCGGGACGTCATCCACCGTAGCTTCCCATCCGGGCAGGAACTGCTCGATCAGAACCAGTCTCCCGGCGCTCACCCCGTGCACCGCGAAGCCGCGCCGCTCGGGGGTCCACTCCGTGATCTCGGCGGAGCCGTCCGCCGCCTCCCAACGGTACGACGGCCGCGCCGGCAGAAACTCGAAGGCGTGGAAGTAGCTGGTGGCGGGCTCGAGCTTGCGATAGGCCGGGTCGGAGGCGAGCGCCGCGTAGTTCGGGCTGGCGGGCGTGGTCAGGAAATAGCGCACCCCGAGCAACTCGAGCAGGGCGTGGTTCGACGGGTGGATATAAAACTCGCGATCGGTGCGGAACCCGGCGCGCCCCGCAATGAGATCCCGATACCGCGCGGGCAGTAGCGGATCGAACCCCTGCGGCGTGGTGAGCCCGTAGCGGCGCAATTCGGGGCTGCGCAGCGCCGTCTCATCGAGCGCCACGCGAAATTCAGGGTGCGCCCGCATCTCGCGATAGACCCGGTCATCGAGGCCTCGAAAGGGGGCGCCCCGAAAGAATTGGTCCACGCTCCCGGGCGCGGCGTTGAAGCGCCGGCTGGTGCCGAAAACTTTGTAATCGATCCCCACCGCCGCGAGCAACAGCACCGCCAGCGCCGCGCGGCGCGATCCGTGCGCGGTCCGGAACGCCCACAAGCCCGCGGCCAGCAGCGCCAGCATGGTCACCGGCTCGAACGCTGCACGCCACCCCGCGAAAAAATCCGGCTCTCCCGGTAGCCACACCACGATCTGCCGGATCGACCACGCCGCCAGCATCACCATTACAGCCGGGGCAACCCATCCCGGCGCCGCGACGTTGCCCGAACTCAGGAAGTCGTCGAGGGACACCGCGGCAAGCAACGCCGCCGCGAGCCCGAGCCCGGCGAGAAAATTCCAGTCCCGGCAGATCTGCTCGAGCCAGCTCGACCGGACCACCACGCGCTCGACCAGCCCCCACGGATTCGTAATGAACGCGAGCGACACCGCCGCCACGGCCAGCCCCGGAGCGAGCGGCCGCCACAGCCGCCGGCGCGCCGCCCACAGCAGCGCCAGGAATACCGGAGCGCCCAGGTAGAAATACTGTCCGGTAGGATCGGCCGTCCCCTGCGCCTCGAGGCCCAGGCCATGGTAATTCGGCAGCCAGTAGGAGATCCAGAACGGGGCGTCGTGAATGCCGCCGCCGTATTTCAGCTCCGGCGTCTTGAATCGCGATACCTCCAGCGCCGGCAGCAGTTGGACCATCGCCACCAGCAGCGACGCCATTAGGGCGGCCCCGGCGAACGCCGCCCAACGCCAGCCATAACTCACCGCCGCATACACCACGACGACCACGGCGAGAACGAACCACGTCGGCGGATACCCCGCCAGGAAGCACATCGCCGAAGCGGCGACGAGTCTCCACAAGTCGCGCCAGGTGCCCCCGGCCGCCGCCCGGTCCACACCCCAAAGTCCCAACGGGAACCAGGCGTAACTCATCACCACACCCGCATGCTGCATCTGGGACATCAGGTACCCGCCATACGCGAAAGCGCCGGCCCCTAGCAGGCTACTGAAGTCTGCCGCCCACAGCCCCGTACCTATTCTTGAATCCACAGCCGCTCCCGAATCCCCCGCCGCTGCCGAACCCACGATCGCGGTTCTGAGCCGCGACCGTGAGGGAGCGGTCCCCGTCTTCTCCCGCAGCCACACGTAGCAGAAAAAGAATGCCATCCACACGTGCAGCAGGAGCAGAATTTCCAGCCCCAGAAACGACAGCCGCCGCTGCCCCACGTGCCCCAGGAACAGCAGCCAGCTCGGCGGATAAAACAGCGCCGCCTGCGGGTTCGCGGCGAAGCTCAGCCCGCAGTATATCGTGGGGTCCCACTCCGGGAACCGGTGCTGCTTGAGCGTGAGAAAGGCGTAGTCCGCCAGCGGGTAGTGGAATCCTTCCAGATCGTAAGGAACGTGCACGCGCTCGAGCGGTGGCAGGTACTCGAGGAAAAACAGACCGGTGAAGGCCAGCGAGAGCGCGGCCACCACCGTGCGGCGCATCCCGCTACTTTTTAGGAACAGCCGATCCCAGCAGCTTTTCGACCTCCGGGAACAGGTCCTTGCCCTCGAAGATGCCGATGGTCAGCACCGAATAGCCGAAATCGTTGCGGATCTGCCCGTTTTGATCGATCAGGAACAGGTGGGGCACCTCGAAACTTGGCTTCTGCAAGGTGGCGCGCATATACGAACCCGCCACCTGCCCGCAGTCGAACAGGACCGGAAAGCTGAGGCTGTGCTTGCTGATGTATTGGCCGACAGTCGCCGTACTGTCCGGCGGATTCACCACGGAGAGCACCTGCACCCGGCCCGCATACCGGCGCTGGACGGTCTCGAGGATCGGCGCCAGCTTCTCGCAGTGCGGGCAGTTGGTCATCAGGATCTCGAGCACCACGACCTTGCCCCGGTAATCCGCCAGGTCCACCTGGTTCAGACGCGAATCCGGCAGCGAGAATCCCGGCGCCCGCCGGTTCGAAAGCTCCCCGGCCGCCCACACCGATACCGCCGACCACACCAGTAGCAACAAAACTCTGCGCATATGGAGGTACGATAGCAAAAAGGACGCTGCTATGGCTCAGAAGCTCTACTCGGTCTGCGCTCACGATTGCCCCGACGCCTGCTCGATCGAAGTCGACGTGGAAGACGGTCGCGCCGTGCGTCTCCGCGGCAACCCCGAGCATCCTGTCACGCGGGGATTCCTGTGCGGCAAGGTGGCTCGCTACCTCGACCGCGTCTACTCTCCGGACCGCCTCACCCACCCCTCCGCCGCACCGGCGCCAAGGGCCAGGGACAGTTCGAGCCCATCACTTGGGACGAGGCTCTGGACACGATTGCCACGCGCCTGCACGCCGTAGTCGGCGAGTATGGCTCGGAAGCCGTGCTCCCTTACAGCTACGGCGGCACGATGGGCTACCTGAACGGCTCCGGCATGGACCGCCGCTTCTTCCATCGCCTGGGCGCCTCCCTGCTCGCCCGCACCATCTGCGCCGAGGCGGGCGCCGCCGGACTGACCGCCACCAACGGCCTGCGCGCCGGAACGGAGCCCGAACAGTTCCGCGACGCGAAGCTCATCGTCGCCTGGGGCGCGAACATCCTGGGAACCAACGTGCACCTCTGGCCCTTCATCGTCGAGGCGCGCCGCCGCGGGGCGAAGTTCTACGTGATCGACCCGCACCGCAACCGCACCGCCCGCAACGCCGACTGGCACCTGGCTGTGAATCCCGGCAGCGACCTCGCGCTCGCGCTCGCCATGCTCCACGTAATTATCGGCGAGGGACTCCACGACGCCGAATACGTGGCGCGCTACACCCTGGGCTTCGAGGACCTGCGCGAGCGCGTGAAGCAATACCCGCCCCAGGAGGTCGCGGCACTCACAGGTATTGCGGCGGACGACATAGTCCGGCTCGCCCGCGAGTACGCCACCGTGCGCCCCGCGGTGATCCGCCTGAACTACGGCGTGCAGCGCAGCGATCGCGGCGGCATGGCCGTCCGGACCATCGCCATGCTCCCCGCCGTCACCGGCTCCTGGCGCGAGCCGGGCGGCGGCCTGCAGCTTTCGACCAGCCACGCCTTCCGGCTGCGGCGCGACCAGCTCGAGATGGCCGAGCTGTACCAGCGCTCCTCCTTGGGCCGCGCCCCCCGCACCCTCAACATGTCCGAGCTGGGCAAGGCGCTGCTGGATGTGAACGACCCGCCCGTGAAGGCTCTGTTCGTCTACAACTCCAACCCCGCGGCGGTCGCCCCCGACCAGAACCGCGTCCTGCGCGGCCTCGCGCGCGAGGACCTCTTCACCGTGGTGAGCGAGCAATTCCAGACCGACACTGCCGACTACGCCGACCTCCTGCTGCCGGCCACGACCTTCCTCGAGCACACTGACCTCTACTTTGCCTACGGTCACTACCACCTGCAGCTCGCGCGGCCGGTAATCGCGCCGCTCGGCGAAGCCCTCTCCAACGTGGAACTTTTCCGGCGTCTCGCGAAGCGGATGGGCTTCGACGACCCTTGCTTCGACGACACGGAAGATGACATGATCCGCGCCCTGCTCGACACCGAGCACCCCTGGGTGAAGGGCATCACGCTCGACGATCTCGACCGCGAGCACTCCATCCGCCTGCGCGTCTCGGAACCCGGCACGCCGTTTCTGCCCTTCGCGCAGGGTGGCTTTGAAACTCCCTCCGGCAGGTGCGAGCTGCGGGCCGATTCGCTCGCGGCTCTCGGCGTCGACCCGCTGCCTTCCTACACGCCTCCCGTAGAATCCCGCCTGGGCGAAGCCGGACTGCGCCAAAAATTTCCCCTGGAGCTAATTTCTCCCAAGGCTTCCGACCTGATCAACTCCACCTTCAGCAACGTGGCCTGCGGCGCGGCCTCCGGCTCGCGCCTGGAGATCCATCCCGCGGACGCCGTCGCGCGCGGCATCGCCGACGGCGACGTGGTCCGGGTCTTCAACAATCGCGGCGCCCTCCGGCTGCTGGCCACGGTGGGCGAGTCCGTCGCTCGCGGAGTGGTCTGCGCCGAAGCCGTCCGCTGGAACAAGCGCTCCCCCGACGGACACAACGTCAACGCGCTCACCTCCGACCGCCTCACCGACCTCGGCGGCGGGGCGACGTTTTACAACACTCTGGTGCAAGTGGAAAGAGCGGGAGATTAGAAGGTGATCCGTCAGTTCCCCCTCAGAGGAACTTGCCCGGTCCGGTCCGCGCGGAACCGTCGCCCAGATTTTATGCAAGTCGGCCTAAACAGGAATTGGCCGGTCTTGGCCCACTTCCGATAGGAGCGTCGTGATGTGTCGAGTCTTCCCGGTCAGTCTGGTTCTGCTGGCGATGACGCCTACCGCCTGGACACAGCAGGCGCGCACGCACGACCTCGCGCTGGCGCCCGCGCACGTGCATTGGGGTTACTACGATTCGCGTCTGCCCCCGGTGCTGCGGATCGCCTCGGGCGATCGAGTGCGGGTCGAGACGATGATCGCGGGCGGACTACAACGAGTGAGGTTGGCGGGGGCGAGCGAGTCTGAGATTCCCGAATCATTGAAGGCCGTCGAACTCCGTGTGACGGAGCGCGGCCCGGGCGCACATCCCATGACCGGGCCGATCTTCATCGAGGGCGCCGAGCCCGGGGACGCGCTGGAAGTACGGATTCTCGCCATCGAGTTCCTCCATCCGTTCGGCGTCGCCGCGTTTAATCCCGGCGGCGGCGTCATCCCGGACGACTTTCCCTACGCGCATTTCCTGCTGCTGCGCTGGCAGCCCGGCGCCGGCAGTGTCGAGTTTCGACCCGGAGTAGCGCTGAAGTTTGCGCCTTTCTTCGGTTCGATTGGGGTCGCGCCCCCGCCGCTCATCGGAAGAATCTCGAGCCGCCCGCCCGGCTGGCACGGCGGTAATCTGGACAACAAGGATCTCGTGGCGGGATCCACCTTGTATCTGCCGGTGCACGTGCGGGGCGCCCTGCTGTCGATCGGCGACGGCCACGGCATGCAGGGCGACGGCGAAGTGACCGGGACAGCACTGGAGACGTCGCTCCGGGGAACATTCGAGGTGCGTGTTCGCAAGGGCCAGCGGCTGCGCTGGCCCCGCGCCGAAACCCCCACTCACTACATCAGCATGGGACTCCACGAGGATCTCGATGAAGCGACGCGACTCGCCACCCGTGAGATGGTCGAGTTTCTGGTTGCCGAGAAAAGGCTATCCCGAGACGAGGCCTACGTCTTGTGCTCGTTGGCGGCCGATCTGCATGTGACGCAGGCTGTGGATCAAACCAAAGGCGTGCACGCGACGATCGCCAAGTCGATCTTCAAATAGGCCTTGTTGCCGAAGGCCGTCCAACAGCCGAATGGAGCCCTCGCCCTGAGGGTTTTGTGCGATCATGTCACCGCGGTGCGCGGCTCATTCGGAAACGTTAGGCATCGACATTGAAGACCAGCTTTGGGAAGCGGAATGCTCGCAGTGATCACATGACTGTCGTGAAATCCCCTTCGCTCCAGCGACGCGCTCCATATGTCCTCTTCTAGGAAGTTGGGGCAAGGAGCGCTTCGATTACATCTCACAAAGACTCAGTGTTGGAACTGATGACCCGCTACTGACTACTCCGGCCCGCCCCTACTTCGCCGCCACTTCCACGCGGCTCAAGCTCTGCGCGTAGGCGCTCACCCCATCAAACAGCGCCTCCGCCAGCTTCTGGCGCGCCTCCTGGCCCTTCAGCAGCTTCTCATCCCGCGGATTGCTCAGGAAGGTGACCTCCGCGAGCACCGAAGGCATCTGCGCCCCGATCAGCACCACGAAGGGCGCCTTGCGCACCCCCCGGTTCCGCAGCGCCGCGTTGTCCTTCGACGCCGTCCGGTGCAGGGACCGTTGCACCTGCAGCGCGAACTCCCGCGACTCGTTGACCTTGTCGGTGAGCGTAATTTTCTTGACCAGGTCCTGCAGGTCGTGCACCGATTTCTCAGACGCCGCGTTTTCGCGCGCCGCCACTTCCAGCGCCTCGGCATCGGCCGTGAAGTTCAAGTAGTAAGTCTCGACCCCGCGCGCCGTCTTCACCCGCGACGAATTCGCGTGGATCGAGATAAACAAGTCCGCCTGCTTCTCGTTGGCGATCGCCGTACGCTCTTCGAGCGCTATGAAAGTATCGTCGTCGCGGGTGTAAATCACTTCGCTGCCCAGCCGTTCGCTCACCAGCTCCCCGAGCCGGTGGGCCAGGTCGAGGGTCAGGTCTTTCTCCATCAGTCCCGTGGGACCGATCGTACCCGTATCGTGGCCGCCATGACCGGCGTCGATCACCACGCGGCCGACCTTCAGCCCGAGCGCACGGGTCAGGCTGCGCTCGCCGCGGCTGTTCGCCGCCGCCGCCTTGGCAGTCACGCGCGGAGCCGCCGGCGGCTCCGGAGCCGCAACCGGCACGGCGACTTCCGCCTTCTGCACCTTCTCCGTCTTCTCTTTCCTCACCGCCGAAGTGGTCGGGGGTGGCAGCTTGGCGGCCACCGCGAAGGTCGGGGCGGCCGTTCGAGGCGGCGCCGGTAGGGGCAGGACCGGCGGCGGCGGCGCCGCCGTCGCCCGCGCCACCGGTTGCCGCAATTCCAGCACCACGCGCGGCGGATTCCCGAGCGTCGCGAGCGTATAATCCACCGCGTCCGCGTTCAGGTCCACCACCACCCGGGTCACGTCGAGCTGCGTCTGCGCCACGCGGATCCGCTTCGCCAGCGCATCGCTCACCTCGAAATTCTTCCCCTTGAGCGCAGCGCCCATCTTGGTCTTCGGCAGGTCGAAATAGACGCGGTCCGGATTGCGGAGCCGGTCGCCCTTGGGGTTGATGTCCGCCTGCACGTCCACCACGACCCGCGTCAGCCCCGGAGACGACCAGAACCGCACGTCGGTCACCTGCGGTAAACCCGATGCCCCTTCCGGTGCAGCCGCCACGGCTTCCGCATCCGCAACCGCCAGCCGTGCGGGCGGCGTTGCCCCCTTGGCCGCAGCCGCAGCCGTCGCCCCCAGCGCCTCCAGCTTCTCTTGCGCCTCCGCCAGCAACGGGCTGCTCGGATACTCCCGAATCAGGAATCCGTACGTGTCCGCCGCCTTCTTCGCGTAGGACTGGCCGCCAAAACGCTTCGCCATCTCCGCGTAAAGCTCCCCTTCGGCCAGCAGACTGTCATCCGCCTTGGAACTGGCCGGCGCGGTGGTGTAGACCCGGCGAAAAATCTGAATGGTGTTGAGGAAATCCTGGGCGGAAGGCTCGCCCTTCTCCAGCCCCTGGCGCAGCTCGACGGCCTGCTCGTAGAAATGCAGCGCCTGGACCCGCTTGGGCGGCGTTTGCGCCCACCCCGAGGCGGCGCTCAGCAGTAGCGCAGCGGCAGCCCCTCGCCCCGCTACGCTCCGACCTAAACTGGCGATCCCCAGTCCTGGCATACGCCTCTACTGCGCTGCGGTCGTGT
Source organism: Terriglobia bacterium (assembly GCA_041482115.1). GTDB lineage: Bacteria > Acidobacteriota > Terriglobia > Bryobacterales > JACQDG01 > JBGPDC01. The sequence continues at coordinate 17,748 of JBGPDC010000001.1, forward strand.
AGTGAACGTTTCCAGCCCCGTCCCGGTACCAGTAAATCTGCGGGCCTTCCATCTTCTTAGCCGCCGCGGCGGGCGTCGTCCGGACGCTCGCCTGCTCCCGTTTCGAACCGTAGAAGCGGTTCACGCGGCGCACAAACTCGCGCGTTTCACTATAGGGTGGCACGCCCCGATAGCGGTCCACCGCGCCCTCGCCCGCGTTATAGGCGGCGAGCGTCAGCCCGGCATCGCCGTACGTGTCGAGCAGGAAGCGCAGGTAGCGGACGCCCCCCTGCAGGTTGTCCAGCGGATCGAAGCTGTTCTTCACGCCAAAGCGCCGGGCCGTCTGCGGCATGAGCTGCATCAGTCCCTGGGCTCCCTTCGGCGAAATCGCCCCCGGATTGTAGTTGCTCTCCGCCCGGATCACCGCATGCACAAAGCTCGGATGAATCCCCTGATCCTCGGCTGCCCGGTCAATCGCCTGTTCGAGCGGCTCTTTGGCAAGGGGGGCGGCCAAGGGGGCCGTCGGGCGCGCCTCGCCGCGCGCCACCTTCTCTGGCGTCGCGGTCTTCACCGGCACACGCACCAGCCGTCCGCTCCGGCCGTCCACCGCCACCGTATAGGCCCGCCGGACCGCGTCGTCATAAGAACTGGTGTCGGCTCCCACCGCCGCCGCAGCACCCAGCAGGAACACACCTATGGCACGGTAAAGGCACATCTCTGAACAATATAGCAGAGATTGTTTAAGCGACAAAGGAGAAAAGCAGCCCCCCTACTGCACCATCCGCTGCAAACGTTCGAGAGCCTCCCGAGCCGGCTGATACTCGGGCTCGATCTCGAGCGCCTTCTCCCAACACTCGCGGGCCCGTTTGTAGAGGTCCTTCGCGTGGTAAGCCCGCCCTAGATTGAACCAAGGATAGTGATAGGCCTCGTAGCGCGGCGCCCGGGTCGCTTGCTCGAGCCACGGAATGGCCTCGTCAAACTTGCCCTTCTCGATCAGATAGGCCCCTATGTCGTTGTAAGGATTGCCAAAACTCGGGTCCACCGCAATCGCCTTCTTGCACTCGACGATCGCCTGGTCGAGCTTGCCCTGAAACCGGTAAGTCCAGCCCAAGTACGTATAGGCTTCGGCCGTCGGGTGCAGATCGATCGAGCGCTTGTACATGCTCACGGCCAGGTCCAGGTCGCCTTGCATCTGGAACTGGTACGCCTTCCGGAACAGCTCCTCCGCGAGGGTGATGCGCGGGTTCTCCATCGCTCGTGTTGTAGCGCATCGCGGCCCCGCCACGCAACTCGCCGCGCTCACCTCTTGCCTTCTCGTCTCCCCCCGGAGAAACTGATAAGGATGAACCCGTCCCTGCGCAAAGCCGTCTTCCCCGCCGCCGGACTCGGCACCCGCTTTCTCCCCGCCACCAAGTCCCAGCCCAAGGAAATGCTGCCCCTGGTCGACAAGCCCATCATCCAGTACGGCGTCGAAGAAACCCTCGCTTCGGGCATCGACAACATCATCATCGTCACCGGCCGCGGCAAAACCGCCATCGAGGACCATTTCGATGTCAGCTTCGAGCTCGAGCAAATGCTCGAGTCGCGCGGCAAGAAGAAGGAGCTCGACATGGTCCGGGCCGTCTCGGACCTGATTCACATCTCCTACATCCGGCAGAAGGAGGCCCTCGGCCTCGGCCACGCCGTCTCGGTTACCCGCGAGCTGGTGGGCAACGAGCCCTTTGCGGTCGTGCTGGCCGACGACGTCATCTTGAGCGAGCGCCCCTGCCTGCGCCAGTTGCTCGACGTCTACGAGCACACCGGCGGCTCGGTGCTGGCGGTCATGGAGGTGCCCCCCGAAGCCATCTCGCGCTACGGCGTGATCGCCGGCGAGCCGCAATCTTTCCACGGCGCAGCCGATCGCCTCTACCGCCTGCGGGACATGGTTGAAAAGCCTCCCGCCGGCCAGGCCCCCTCCAATCTGGCCATCATCGGACGCTACGTCCTGACGCCCGGCATCTTCGACGCCCTGGCCGAGACCGCGCCCGGCCAACTGGGCGAAATCCAGCTCACCGACGGTATCCGCCATCTGCTCGACCGGGAGCCTGTCTACGCCTACCGCTTCGAGGGCTCCCGCTACGACGCCGGCGACCGCCTGGGGTTCCTCGAGGCCACCGTGGAGCTCGCCCTGCGCCGCGAAGACCTGGGCCCCGACTTCCGCCGCTACCTCAAGTCGCTGGCCCTCTAAAGAATCGGGAAACACCGTGTCGAAGATAGAAGAACTCAAAGCGGCGATCGAAAAACTTCCCAATGACGAGTTCGCTGAGCTCTTCCGGTGGCTGTCGGAGGCGGACTGGCACCGCTGGGACAAGCAGGTCAAAGCCGACTCTGAGGCTGGAAGGCTTGATTCCTTGGTGCGTGAGGCCCACCAGCAGAAAGCCAAGGGGACACTTAAGGGCTTGTGAGGCATCGGGTAGTGGGTCAATTTGTCCAGCCGATGATCACTTCCACGGGTTGGCGACTATACGCTCATGTGGACGCCGTCAGCGGTTGCAATCGCGCTTGGCGGGAGTAATCGGCCGCCCACGGCCATCTTCAGCGCGGCGATTTCGGCTGACCGAAGAGAGAGTAATGCGCCGCCGGATCGCTCTGATATCCTTGGTGCGGATTGCCGCACCAGGCCGTGGCGATATGAAGTCTCCCGAATTCACGGCAGCAGCGCTCAAATTCTTGTGTAGAGCTCGACGAGGAACTAAAAATCACGGTGGCTAGCATAGTGGACTGAGCCCCCTTAGCTTGGAATGAGAGCAAGTTCGCTATCGGTCATTCGGAGATGGCCGAAGAACTTGTCCCCGAGCGCCCGTTCCGCTGGCGACGAGGGCGGGGTCGGCTGAATCATGAGCCCAACGTCATAACTCGCCCTGTCACGGTCGATGAGAAGCAGGCAATGGGTCTTGCGGAAGTTCGCGAGCGCCGCCACCATCAGGGTCATTTTGATTTGCTCCAACTCGGATGGTTTGATGCCAGCGCTGGAGCCAACGACATAAACCCATTCGGGCTTGGAATCAACGTGCATGGCCCGGTGCGAGAATATGCTCCCGGACAGCTCGCGGCGTCTCATCGTGTCGTCGAACGCGCGGCCAAGCTCCGACCTTTCCCGCAGACCCAGATTCGCAATTACCGCTTGCATCTTCAGGTAATTGGCGCGGTTGTCGGGTGCATCGTACCGGGCGAGCGCTTCAGCGGACAGACCCACGGCATAGTCATGACGGCGGGTCGCTAGCTGGTCGGCCACATCTTCCAGCAAACCACTGTACTGGTCGTGCTCCCATTTCGATTTCAAGGCCCTGCCCAAGTCATCGCGCCGTGCTGCTACCGCAACCGCTGCGTCGGCCTTCCCGGCACAGCCAGCCAGGCTGCCATCCTGCAACAAGTAAAACTCGAACAGCGCCTTCTCATCGCCGATAATCCGAAGATCCGTGTACGGCAGGGCACGCCGGGCGTCCAGGTAGGCAAGAATTTCTGGCGCGGTTCTCAATTCGAGTGCGACGTTCAGGAAGTCATTGAGTGAAAGGTATGTGATCGGCGTATCGTGGTACCGCAATGGAAGGTCGCCGGCCTGCGCGTCAAGATCGACGCGCTCGAAAACCTCGATAAGGACGATGCCATGATTGATATCGGGCAACCCATCTGGAAGCTCGACCCGTCCACGGCGCGGGTGATCGCACCAAACCGGCTTGCCACGAGCTGTACGCAATGCACCACAAAGCTGTGAAGCCGCCTTCTTCGCTTCCTTCTGCGCCCAGGATAAAGTCTTGCCGGGACTGCGGGCGAATGGGTCCTCTTGTGTTTTCTGGGACGCGAGTATGCTGAGGCCGGGGTACGCGACGAGAAAATCCGCGACTTCCTTTTGGGTGCCGTCCATGGTTTGAAGGCTGCGAAAAACGAACTCGGATATGAGCGGCAGGGCCAGAAAATCCCGCACGTACACCTCGGCCCAGACCCCGCGCTCCTTCGGCTCTTCTGGCATAAGTGACGCTCTTTTAGCAGTTTAGCAAGGGTACAATGATTCTGCTCACTAGCTTCGTCAACGGCTTGAGCGGCGCTCCTGATGTCGGGGGTGCCGAGCCCTGACTGTTGCGGAAGCCATCCCTTCAGTACATCTGCCGGTTCGTGTATTCCTTGCCCGTGACCTTGGATTTCCAGCTCCATTCGATAGCTAACCGGAAGCCCGCTGCCGCCGCGCTTGGCGGCAACATCTCGAGCACCTTGATCGTCACCTCATCCACGTACTGCAGGCCCTGGCTTACGCAGCGGAGCGGGCAGTCTTCAATTACGCCCGCGTAGTGGGTGAGGAAGGCCGCCCAATTGTCGTTCTCGTTCGGGGTGGAAGGGTCCAGGCCCTGCAAACGCAGGTAGGTGTTCAACTCGTTGCGGAAGTTCGACATGGTCAGTACGGGACCGAGCCGCCCCATGAAACTCATATTGGGCTGGCTCTTGCCAGCGGGTGCCGGGTCGGTCAGTCTCTGGTGGCGGTCGAACAGCCTTACGATCTCCTGGGCCTGCGGTCCCGCAAGGCGCGGATGGGCAACCCAGTCGCAATGGAATTTGAGCGCTTTGTACTGCGCCCCGTCGCCGTTCAGTTCGATAAGCTTGCGCAGTTCCACCATGATGTACACCACCTGCCGCTCGGAACCGATTGGCTCGCGCAGTTCCGCCGCAAGTTTCGTAAGGATGTCGGGTTTCATTTCCAGTGGGCCACGTTTAAGGTTGAACCACGAAAGGGCCGTCCGCAAGTGCGGTCACGGCGCGCACAGGCCCCTCGTTGGGAACCTGAATGACCCATAGCCCCGGTGTATCGACGAGTTGGACGAAGTGCCAGCCCAGAAGGAGTTTAATCCGGCGGAGCCATTCCTCCACCGTGAAATGGACGTTGATGGTTGGGTCGCCGGGCGCATAGGGATTGCGGCAATGCAGCACCTCCGCGCACCCGTCGTAGAGCATCACGAAGTCGTCCTTGGTGAGGTATCCGTCTTCGACCCGGTCGAAATGCTTCCGGCCCGGAGCCACTTCCTGCGGCTCCTTGAGCGGAATGGGATAGAACGCCGGATTGACCTTCTCGACAAAGCCCAGCATCCGCCGGGCGTTCCATTCGGTTGCGAACCCGGCGCGGGCGGCGGAGTATTTCTCGCGGTTGGCGGAGAGCGAAGCGAAGGCGATCTCTTCCAGAGCCTTGCGCAGGTGCAGGAAAATAAGCTCGGCGTTCAGGTCCGGGTGCCCGGTATTGATCTTGCCCGCAAGGACGGTGTCGGCGACGCTGACGTGGTAGCGGACGCGTTCGATGCAATTGCAGTAAATCTCGACATCGGTCGGCATGGCTTGGAACCTCGGTTCAGGTTGCGGGCACGGCAACGGGCTTCGGCGCGAATTCAGGCGGTTCCGCCCACGGGAGGTACACCATCTCGGCTTTGTTTTGGAGGTTCATGTCGTCGGTGACCAGCACCACCACGGCGGAAGGCTCTGCACACTGAATTTCCAGGAGGCTCCCGATGATCCGGTCGTCCTGGTTATCGGGGTCGAGCCATGACGGAAGGTCCGCCATTCTAGGCTCCGTGGGAATCATCTGCACCGTGATGGTCTTTGCCACCGTGACACCTTCGAGCACGGAGCCCTGCTTGCGGAGGCCCTTGATAACCCGTATCGCCTTCTCTGCTTTCTCCCCCAGCGTTTGGCCTCCCCGGCTCCGTTTGAGTCCGTCCAGTTCGGCAAGCACCGTTGGGACGATGACGAACCTGAAGCGCGCGGAGTCAATGACCTCGCGATAGTGCGCGGGGTCCGCCGACTTGAGCAATGCGTTCGTGTCGGGCACCAGGACAAATTCGGGTTCTTCACGAACGTGCTGTTCCAGCAAATTGCGGAAGAGCGCCGTCTTCTCCGACAGCAAGGAGCGGTTCGCTTCAAAGGTCGCGGCTGTTCCCCAACCCGATTTGAGCTCAACCGCTTCGAGGATATACGTGTTTGTCTCCGCTATCTTGTCTTGCATATCGCTGCTGTGTTGCGCATGGCAGCGATAGAACAATTCGTACCAGTGCCGGTATTGCCCAAGGAGTTTGGCCTGTTGTGCCCGGTGTTCGATGGGCAGCGCCTTCCAGTAGTAGGGATGCACGATAAACAGCACCGCGCTGTTGGGATCGTTGCGAAACTCCTCAATCCCGCTCTTGCGCCAGAGATCGAGGATGGCTGCTTCGACCTTTTGTATCTCATCCGTGAGGCGCTGTTCGAAGGAGCGGAATTGGATCATGGTTTCACCACAAGTCTCACATGGCGAAGTCTTCCGCCACAAGATACACGAGACAGGCGAGGATAGCCTGCGTAAAGCGGCAGTGGCCGGAGGCCACTTCGTTCAGTTGGCTCCGTTCCGCTGATCGGAACCGGGAAGGTCACCCGGACGCAAAACGCCCAACCCGCCGAGATGGTTGCCGGAAGATACATCTGGGAAGTGGCTTGGGTCTTTCAAAACGGACGCACTACCAGCATCGCACCACCCTCGCTTCTTGCACCTCCTTCGTGCGTCTCCCAGAAGCTGTTCAGGACCCCGCGGCCTCTAGGGTTTTTCCCCACTTGACATCCAGCCCTTCCATACTGTAATTTCTGTATTGACAGAAATTATGGAACTAGCGCCCGTAACGAAAAAGTTCATCCTCCACTGGGGCGAGATGGGGACCCGCTGGGGTCTCAACCGCACCGTCAGCCAGGTCCATGCCCTACTCTTCATCTCCCCCCGCCCGCTCCACGCCGAGGAAATCGCCCAGACGCTATCCGTCGCCCGCTCGAACGTCAGCACCAGCCTGCGCGAGCTCCAAGGCTGGGGCATTGTCCGCATCGTCCACGTGATGGGCGACCGCCGCGACCACTTCGAATCCATGAAGGACGTCTGGGAAATGTTCCAGATCGTCATCGACGGCCGCAAGCGCCGCGAGATCGACCCAACGCTGGCGGCGTTGCGCGAATGCGTCGCGGAGTTGCAAGGGGCGGGGCCCGCGCAGGCCGAAGCCCGCCAGCGCCTCCAGGCGATGCTGGAGTTCTTCGAGACCATGACCGGCTGTTACGAGGAGTTCCGGCGGCTGCCGGCGAGCTCGCTGCGGGAGTTCTTCCGGATGCGGGGCAAGGTCCGCAAGCTGCTGGGCATCGCGCGCCGTTGAAAGGAGCACCGGCATGAGAATCGCCATTACCGGCGCCACCGGCTTCGTTGGACGCCACCTCGCCCGCGCCCTCGCCGCCCGCGGCCACGAGCTGCTGTTGATCTCCCGCGGCCTCGATCGCCGCGACCCGGAAATTCGCTCCCTCGCCGGAGCCTGCTTCATGCCCATCGGCACCGGCGATGAAGAGCTGCTCACCCGCGCCTTCGCCGGCTGCCACGCCGTGGCCCACTGCGCCGGCATCAACCGCGAGACCGGCGATCAAACCTACCAGAGCGTCCACGTCGCCGGGACGCGCCACGTGGTCCAGGCCGCGCGCCGCGCCGGCGTGCCGAAGATCGTCCTGCTGAGTTTCCTGCGCGCCCGTCCCCGCTGCGGCTCCGGTTATCACGAATCCAAGTGGCAGGCCGAGGAAATCGTGCGATCTTCCGGCTTGGACTTCACGGTCGTCAAAGCCGGCCTCATCTACGGAAGGGGCGACCACATGCTCGACCATCTCAGCCTCGCCCTGCGCCTGACCCCGATTTTCGCCGCCGTCGGCCAGGACCGCCCGGTGCGCCCAACCGCCGTCGAGGACGTGGTCCGCGTGCTCGAGGCGGCCCTGCTGGAAGGCCGGCTCTCGCACCAGACGGTTGCGGTCATGGGACCCGAGGCCATGCCACTGGGAAACGCGGTCCGCCGCGTCGCCCGCGTGCTCGAGCGGCACGTCTGGATAGTCCGGCTGCCCGTCGCCTGCCACTACCTGCTGGCCCGCCTGTGGGAGCGCGTGATGCCGATCCCGCTCGTTTCGCTCGCCCAGGTCCGCATGCTGGCCGAAGGGATCACCGAGCCGCTTCCCGCCTGTGCCGGCCTTCCCGACGATCTGGCTCCCGCGAAGTTCTTCACCCCCGAACAAATCCGGCGCGGCCTGCCCGACCGCCCGCAAGAAAGGTGTCCCGTATGAGCTCGAGCGATCTCTGGCGCTGCGACGGTACGCTCGGCCGCGGCCGCTATGCCCTCCTCGGGACGGTCCTGTTCGCCGTCAAGCACAACCTCGACCGGCTGATCGCCTCGTGGTACGGCCGGCCGTGGCGGCCCTTCAACTACCTCGCCCCGGGCGGCCTGCTCACCTCCCTCTCCGGCGCCGATGCCAGGTTTTACGCGACGCTGATTGCGACGGCGCTGCCCTTCATCTGGGCGGGCGTCGCGCTCACCCTGCGCCGTCTCCGCGCCGCGGGACTGCCGCGCTGGCTCGTGGTTCTGTTTTTTGTGCCGCTGGTCAACCTGCTGTTCTTCCTCATCCTTTGCCTGCTCCCCTCCCCCGGTCCGGCCCCCACTGCGCCCGCGCCCAGCTTCCTCGACCGCCTCGTTCCCGAAAGCCGCGCCGGCAGTGCCGCGGCCGGCGCGCTGCTCGCTTCCGTAGCAGCCCTGGCGCTGGTGGCGCTCGGCGTGAAGATATTTCAGCAGTACGGCTGGGGCCTCTTCGTCGGTCTCCCCTTCGCCATGGGATTCGCCTCGGCTCTCGTGTACGGCTACCACGCTCCCCGCAGCCTCGGAAGCTGCATCGGCGTGGGCTGGCTGGCAGTCGCGATCGCCGGAGCGCTGCTGGTGTCCATGGCCGTCGAGGGCATGGTCTGCCTGGTGATGGCCGCGCCCCTCGCTCTGGTGCTCGCGGCTATGGGATCGGCGATCGGCTACCTGATCCAGAGTCACCCGCCGCAGGCTCGCACCGCCACTCCATCCCTGCTGCTGGCGCTCCTGCTCGCCTGCCCGTCGCTGATGTGGGGCGAATATGCCGTTGGTTCCCTCGCGCCGTTGCTGCCGGTCCGCACCTCTATCGAAATCAGCGCTCCCCCGGACGTCGTCTGGCGCCACGTCGTCGCCTTCGCCGCGCTGCCCGCACCGGACGAGTGGTTCTTCCACCTCGGCATCGCCTACCCCACGCGCGCCCGGATCGACGGCGCGGGCGTCGGCGCCGTCCGCCACTGCATCTTCTCCACCGGCGAATTCGTGGAGCCCATCGAAGTCTGGGACGAACCCCGCCTGCTCAAGTTTTCCGTCCTGGCGCAGCCCGCTCCCCTGCGCGAATGGACCCCCTACGCCGAAATCCATCCTCCCCACCTCGACAACTACCTGCTGTCCCGCCAAGGCCAGTTCCTGCTGACCGCGCTTCCCGGTGGCCGCACGCGCCTCGAAGGGACTACCTGGTATGAGAACCGCATGTGGCCCGCCGGCTACTGGCGCCCGTGGTCCGACTGGATCATCCACCGCATCCACCGCCGCGTGCTCGAGCACATCCAGCGCCTCAGCAGCTAGCGTGTGGGCTCCCGAGTTAGTCGGGTAGTGGGGCGGGCGCCCTCGCCCGCGGCCGACGCCCTCGTCGGCCTCTTCGGACACGCGACCATGCTGAGCGCCAAGGAACGCTTTCATCGGTCACCAGCCTCCCAAATGCGCCTTCTTGAGGCCCAAAACGGGCAAAACGGCGCCCCAAACCCTCTTTTCGACGCCTCCCATTTTAGGTCGGTCGTTTGATTTAATCGGTCGTTTGATTGAATCCTTACCGACCGCCGGGCTGCTCGGTGCGAAAATGAAAAACGGCTATGCCCTGCCTCTTGGTGATCCTCATCCTGGCGTTTCCCCGTGTGGTACTGGCGTTCCTGCTGCTCTTCTCACACTACCTGGAGCGCGCCTATCACGGGTTCCTCCTGCCGCTCCTCGGATTCTTTTTCCTGCCGCTAACCACGCTCGCGTACGCCTGGCTGGTGAACACCGGACAGCCTCTGGCGGGGGCGAATGTGCTGCTGCTGATCCTGGCGGTTCTGCTGGACGCGGGCGGCCTCGGCGGCGGCGAATATCACCGGCGGAGACGTTAGACCAAGTGAACCAGCACGTCGCTTTCCTGCGCGCCATCAATGTGGGGGGACGGGCGGTCGTCAAAATGACCGACCTGCGGGAGACGTTTGCCGCCGCGGGGTGCCGGGACGTCAGAACCTATATCCAGAGCGGGAACGTCATCTTCGAGTCGCCCACGGAAAACACCGCCGCGTTGTTTCAAAAGGTCCGGGTCCAGCTCCGCAAACTGCTCGGTCAGGAACCCGGCGTTGTGTTCCGAAGTGTTCGCGAGTTCGAAGGCATGGTAAGGAGCGCCCCCTTCCAGAGTCTCGAAGCCGAACCGGGCATAAAGCTGTGCGTCGTCTTTTTGTCTCAAAAGCCGCGCAGCAGGCCGCGCTTCCCTTTGGTTTCTGCCCCAGAAGCTGTGGAGGCCGTAGGGATGAAGAACCTCGACGTGTTCGTCGTAAGCCGCCGCAAGAAGAATGGCTTCCATGGCTTCCCGAATGGTTTCATCGAGAAACAACTGGGCGTTCCGGCGACCACCAGAAACTGGTCGACCGTTCTAAAGATCGTTGAACTTGTCCGCCCGGAGCCCGGTCGCTGACCGCGCAGCGTCAGCGAAAATTCTCGACGAGTACCAGGTCACTCGATTCTGAGGCGAGCGTGTACAGAATCTTCTTACCATCCGGAGACACGCTCAGACCAAAGCCTGGGGTTTCCGGAAGCCGGGTCAGGACCCGGCTTTGGCGCGTCGAGAATGCGAAAAACTTCATAGGAAACATCCCGGCTTGGTCCGCCCGTTCCGTGTAGTAAATGCCCTCCGCGGTCACTGCAAAGGCGCGGCTAAAGACGGAGGGCAGCACTTGTTGTTCGCCGCCGCCCGCCAACAGCCGGGAAAAGAGCGGCGACGAACCGCCTCCCGTCTTGGTGTAGTACAGAATTCGACCGTCTACCGATTCCACGGCGACGTAGCCCCCCTGATCGGTTATAAGCGCCGGTTCGCCGCCGGAAGCCGGTACTCGAAAGATTTCGTCTCTTCCGCCGTTCCGGTTGGAGCTGAAGTAGATCCATTTTCCGTCGCGCGACCAGTTGGGTATGCGATCACTGGCCGGATGCTGAACGACGGGCCGGGGCCGGCCCCCGGTGGAGTCGATCACGTAGATGTCGGGAGTTCCATCGGCCGTCCGAGAATCGTAGGCAATCCACCGCCCGTCGGGCGACCAGCGCGGACTGCCGGTAGACCTGGGAGAGGATGTCAACTGCAGGGGATGGGAGCCGTCCGACTCGCAGACCCAAATTTCCCCCCGCCCGGAACGATCAGAAAGAAAAGCGATTCGCTTCCCATCCGGAGAGAACTGGGCGTTGTTTTCGCTACGGGTGGAGGAGATGAGGCGGCGGGAGCCTGCGCCCGTCTCAAAAATCCAAATGTCAGCATCGGAGGTTTGGTTCGCGTAGGCCAGCAGGCCCGTCTTGGAGATGGCGGGATACTCACTGGATTCCGGGGCAAAGACCAATCGCTGGGGCGGACCAGACACCACCGGCGCCCTCCACAACCCGAACCCGAGCGCGTACGCGTTGCTCAGACCGCCGTACAACAGAGTTTGGCTGTCGGAGGCCCACGCTAACCCACGGAGGTTAATGCCCTGCGGGGTCAACAGCCGTGCTTCGCCCTTAGGTCTCAAGCCACTTTCCAGCTCGGAGATGTAGATTTCGCAGGTATAGTTATTGCTGCAGGACGCGAACGCCAGCCGGCGCCCGTCCGGAGAAGGAACCGGTGAACGGTACTCCGCCGCCGAACCCGTGGATACGATCAAGCGGTTCTCCCCGCCTTCCAACGGCATCAGAAAAATTCCGCCCGGTTGTTTGGGCGTCGGGCGCTGGGCCGCCACGATCCATTTACCGTCTGGAGACCACGAGATCGCGCCGTCGGCGTCGAAGTCCGCCAGCTTGCGCTCCGCTCCTCCCAAGGGCGACACCAGCAGGATGACCTGTCCTCGCACGAAGGCAATGTTTTTGCCATCGGGTGACCACGCTGGAAAGAGATCCGGGGCTGGATCGGTGGTAAGCCGGAGCGGCGCGCCCGCCGAGCCGATGATCTTGACATAAATATCCCAGTTGTCCTGCTTGTCCCCGTTCCAGGCGAAGGCTACCTGGTTTCCATCCGGGGAAAAGGTCGGGTTTGTTTCCGACCCCGTGTAACTCGTCAGCGGCGACGACTTCAAAGCGGGTATGGGCGCAGCCGGGCGGGGGCGTAACAAGATCCAGGCCGCGACTACGGCGATCACTGCGATCGCCGCCATCGCTACCCAGCCCCAGCGCCGGACGGGCGGGGCAGGCGCGACGTCTCCCGGGGTCACCCGCCCAGAATCGGACTCCTCTTTCACCTCCTCCAGTTGGACCTTTAGGTCGGCCATGTGCTGGAAGCGCCGCGCGGGATCCTTCCGCAAACACCGCAGGATGATCCGTTCCAACTCTCTCGGCAGGGCCTCGACCGTCAGGCTCGGAGCCTTTGGTTCCGTATGCAGGATGGCGGCCATGGTAGCGGCCGACGAGTCGGCGGAAAACGGCCGGCGGCCGGTAACCATCTCGTACAAGACCGTGCCGAAGCTAAAGATGTCCGACCGGGCGTCCACCTTGCGGCCTTCGGCCTGCTCGGGGGACATGTAGGCCACGGTCCCCAGGACGGCGCCGACTTCTGTATGCTCACGCGCGTGCAGGGTGCGAGTGGGGGCGTTCGAGTCGGAGGCATCGGGCTCAGTGGGCTCAGCGAGCTTGGCCAGACCGAAGTCCAGCACCTTGACGACCCCGTCTTCGTTGACCATCAGGTTGCCCGGCTTGAGGTCCCGGTGGACGATGCCGGCGCCATGGGCCTTCGTCAGAGCGTCGGCAATCTGGATCGCACAACGTAGCGCTTCGCCCACCCGCATTCCGCCGCGGCCGATCAGCCGGTCGATGGTCTGGCCGCGAACGTACTCCATGACGAGGAAGTCCACGCCGCCGTCCTCGCTGATGTCGTGAATCGTGATGATGTTCGGATGGTTCAGGGCCGAGGCGGCGCGAGCTTCTTGAATGAACCGGCGGCGGCGCCCTTCGTCGGCCATACGCTCGGCGGGAAGGACCTTAATCGCGACTTCACGGCCCAAGCGGGAATCGCGAGCTTTGTAAACCTCGCCCATCCCGCCCGCGCCCAGGGGGCCGAGTATCTCGTACGGACCAAGGTTCGTGCCGGCTGCCAGGCGCATGCTGGTGTTGGTCGTGATGGTACTACTTTCAGAGCGCCGAGCGCATCATCGCCTGACCCCTCACCAAACAATTCAACCACTTGCAAATAATGTTGCAGATCTGCAACTTTTTCCAGGCCCGCTACACCGCCCCATCTTTCCCCCGCCGCAGCACCGTGACATTCTCCAGCGTCACGAGGTCGGCCTAAACCGTGGTCAGGCCGCCGAGCTGCCCGCTGATAGAATAAGCTTGCGGGGCATGTTCGAGATCAGGAGCGAGACCGTAGGCGAATCATGGACCAGATCGATGCGGCCTGCAGGACGAACCGGAGCGCGAAACACGAAACAACAAGGTTCTAAGGCCGAACCGGCTGGCCGAGAGGGAACTGCGGATCGACCGCTTCCGAGTTTTCTACGACATTGACAAGGGAAAGACCGTTGTGAAGATTGAAGCGATCGGACATAAACGTGGCCAGCTCGTGTCCGTTCGTGGCGAGGAGTTCATTCTTGCAGAGGTCGACGACCTCAACCGGGAGATCGAGTTGGCACGTCAGAACCGCGCGCTAATGAGGTTTCTGGATTCTCGCGCCCGGCAAACCGAGACCGTTTCGTCGGAAGAGGTCCGGAACCTCCTGGGCCTGCCTGGGTCAAGGGCCCGGCGGGAATCGCGGCTGACACACCGGTAGAAGAATTGCGGAAGGACGGTGATACAAGATACGCGGTTGCCTGCGAGCAGTGCTCGCTGACAACCGAATGTCAGACCGACGATTTTGACCCGGCAAATTTGCCGGGTCAAGCCCACTCCGCCCTCCGCCCCTGGGCCCCCATCACCCCTCCCCAACCAATTCAACGACTTAAAAAAAGAGTGCAGATCTGCACTCTTTATTCGGCCCCACTACGCCTCCGCGTCCTTCCCCCGGCTGCTCGGGCCGTACTGCAGCACCGTGACCTTCTCCAGCGTCACGAGGCCGCTCCCCATCATCGGATCGATCGCTTCGACGAACGCCTGGATCTTCTCCTCGCTATCGACGATCTCGATCACCACCGGCAGGTCTTCCGAGAGCCGCAGGATCTTCGAGGTGTGCAGGTGGCTCGAAAGCCCGAAGCCGAGCGGGCCGCGCAGCACCGTCGCGCCCCCCAGGTGCATCTCCCGGGCCTTCAGGACGATCGCTTCGTAAAGCGGCCTCCCGCCCGCCCTGTCCGCCTCGCCCACGAAAATTCTCAGCAACATCGCTTGCCGCGGGATCTGCATGCTACCTCTCGTTCAGCGCGCTCGCCGCCAGATAGCCGAGCCACACCCCGGCCAGGCACAATAGCAGCGAGCCCGCGATGTTGCCGGCCGCCTTCCCCCAGTCCCCGTCCCGCGCCAGGTTCAGCGTCTCCAGGCTGAAGGTGGAGAAGGTCGTGAAGCCGCCGCAGACGCCCGGCATCACGAACTGCCGCACCACCGCCGGCGCGAACCAGCGGCCTTCCGGACCGGTCAAGGCGGCGAAGAATCCGATGAACGTACAGCCCACGATATTGACCAGCAGCGTACCCCACGGAAACGTCTCACCGAGGTGCCGCGCCGCGAGACCGTAGCACCAGTAGCGCGTCAGGCCGCCGAGCGCGCTGCCGCAAGCCACCCATAAGTAAGGTGAAAGAAGCCAGGAAGAAGGCAAGCCCCATTCTACAACCGCTCTGAGGAACCAAAACCGATGCGCTGGTGTCCACCTGTTACAGAAGGGGGATCTGTATGCAAATGGCGTTGCCAGGCACGATATCGTTTGCTGGCCTGTTCTTGACTTTAGCGCTGATCTCCGCAGTCTCCCTCAGCAGCATGCCCGAGGGGATTTTCGTCTATATCGCCGGAACACAAGAAGATTGCGTTGACAACAGAAGGACAATCGTGGCGACCGCCCTGCGGAACGGCGACGTCGTGCTAAATCAGGACACCGTCAAGCGTGCAAACCTGGAGAACCGTTTGGCAGAAATGCTCAGGACGAGAGCAGAGCGGTTCCTCTTCCTCAAGGCTGAACCGGACGTTCCGTTCCAGGAAGTTATTGAGGTGATCGATGCGGCAACCAAACAGGCTGCCCATGTCGCTATCCTGACGCCGTTTGTTGACGCGGAAGCAAGAATAGAGCCCCACTGCCTGGCAGTCTCCCTCCCGGATAAACCACTGCACCTGACAATACCCCTCCCGGCTGAATTGCAACCCAAAGTCCTGGAGTGATACCGCAGGCCAGGACGCCATGAACCTCTAGCCCGTACTCCCGAGGCCGCCAGCAGGAGAGCATCGCACTGTCCGGACACTACCCGTTTGCTATAATTTAGAGAGTTGTCGTCCGAAGTGGAAACGAAGTCCTATGCCAGTCTATGAGTACGAGTGCCTGAAATGTGGCACCCGTTTTGAGGAGATCCGCAAGTTTTCCGACCCGCCGGTCAAGAAACACACCGGCTGCGGCGGACGCGTGAAGCGCCTGCTCTCGGCGCCGGCCTTCCACTTCAAGGGCACCGGCTGGTACGTCACCGACTACGCCGATAAGAACAAGAAGGACGGCGGCAAATCCGGGTCCCAGGACGCCGAAAAGAAGGCCGACGCCAAGAGCGATGCCGCCAGGAGCGGCAGCAGCGGCAAGACCGAGAGCAAGGACAAAACCGACGGCAGCGCGAAGGCTGACAGCAGCGCCAAAAGCGACAGCGCCGGCAAGAAAGACAGCGGCGCCAAGAGCAGCAAGTCCTCTGAAAAGGCCTCCAAATCCTGATGGCATCGATCCGGGTAACGCTCCCCGACGGGAGTGCGAAAGAGTATCCCCAGGGCTCGAGCGCGCTCGATATCGCGCGGTCCATCGGCCCGCGCCTCGCCGATGCGGCCTTGATGGCCGAAGTCAACGGCGTCCTGACCGATCTGAAGGCGCCAGTCAATCAGGACGCGAAGCTCCGCATCCTCACCGCCAAAGACCCCGAGGCCTTGCAGCCCTATCGCCACTCGACCGCCCACGTCATGGCGGCCGCCGTGCTCGACCTCTTTCCCGAGACCAAGCTCGGCATCGGCCCGCCCACTGAAGACGGCTTCTATTACGACTTCCTGCGCGAGACGCCCTTCACCCCCGAAGACCTGGAAAAAATCGAAGCCCGCATGAAGGAGCTCGTCGCGGGCGATTTGCCCTTCGAGCGCGTCTGGCTGCCGCGCGAGGAGAGCCTGCGAAAATTCCGCGAGGCCGGCGAGTGGATGAAGTGCGAGCTGATCGAGGACAAGACCGAGGGCGACCGTATCTCGTGCTACACCACCGGCCCGCACTTCGTCGACTTCTGCCGCGGCCCGCATATTCCGTCCACCGGCAAGATCAAGGCCCTCAAGGTCATGTCGCTGGCCGGCGCTTACTGGAAAGGCGATGAGCGCAACCCGCGGATGCAGCGCATCTACGGCACCGCGTTCTTCACCAAAGAAGATCTCGACGCCCACCTGCACCGCCTTGAAGAGGCGAAGAAGCGCGATCACCGCAAGCTCGGCCCCGAGCTCGACCTTTTCAGCATCCAGGAACTCGCCGGCCCCGGACTGATCTTCTGGCACCCCAAGGGCGGCCTGGTGCGCAAGATCATGGAGGATTGGCTGCGCGAAGAGTACCTGCGCCGGGGCTACGGGCTGGTCTTCACCCCGCACGTGGCGCGCCTGGACCTCTGGCGCGTCTCGGGCCACCTCAATTTCTACGCCGAGAACATGTTCAAGGCCATGGAGCTGGACGACGCCGAATACCAGCTCAAGCCCATGAACTGCCCGTTCCACATCCTGATTTACAAGGACCGGCTGCGCAGTTACCGCGAGCTTCCCGTGCGCCTGGGCGAATTGGGTACCGTGTATCGCTACGAGCGCTCCGGCGTGATGCACGGCTTGATGCGCGTGCGCGGCTTCACGCAAGATGACGCCCACATCTTCTGCACCCCGGACCAGGTCAAGGACGAAGTGATCGGCTGTCTCGATTTCGCGCTGGACGTGCTGCGGACTTTCGGCTTCGACAAGTATCAAGTGGAGCTTTCCACTTGGGATGGCGGCAAGAGCGGCAAGTACGACGGCGCGCCCGAGCAGTGGAAGCTCGCCGAAGACGCGCTGCACGCGGCGCTCGAGCAGCGCAACATTCCGGCCAAGGTCATCCCGGACGAGGCGGCGTTCTATGGTCCTAAGATCGACGTCAAGCTGGTGGACGCGATCGGACGGCTGTGGCAGCTCTCGACCGTGCAGTTCGATTTCACACTGCCGCGGCGCTTCGATCTCGAATACATCGCCGAGGACGGCAAGGCGCACCAGCCGCTGATGGTGCACCGCGCGCTGTGGGGCTCGGTCGAGCGCTTCTTCGGCGTGCTGCTCGAGCACTACGCCGGGGCGTTTCCGCTCTGGCTCGCGCCGGTGCAGGCGGTGGTGCTGCCGATCACCGACAAGCAGATCGACTATGCACGCGGCGTCACCGAGCGCTTGCGAGCCGCCGGCCTGCGAGTCGACCTCGACGCGCGCAGCGAAAAGGTCAACGCCAAGATCCGCGAGGCCCAGATCCACAAGATTCCTTACATGCTGGTGGTCGGGGGGCGCGAGGCCGCGAGCGGACAGGTGTCGGTGCGGCACCGCAAGCTCGGCGACCAGGGCGCGAAACCGGTCGAAGAATTCCTGGCCGCGGCCCAACAGGAAATCGCGGCCAAGGCCTAAGGGAGATATTTATGCGACTTCTACTAGCTGGAATCCTGGTGTTCAGTGCTGGCCTGCTGGTCGGCCAGCGGACCGTGACGCCGCAGAAGACCCTGGTGCATGCCTTCGCTTTCCAATTGCAGGAGGGCGCCGGGGAAGCGCAGGTCCAGCAGGTCTGGGCCGCCACTCGTAAAATGGCCGCCGCGATTCCAGGCATCCGCAACGTGTGGATGGGCAAGGTGCTCAACCGGGGACAGGAATACCAATATGGCGTGGTGATGGAGTTCGAAAACCAGGCGGCCGTGAAGGCTTACGCCGCCCACCCGGCGCACAAGGAATGGGACCAGGTCTATAGCAAGGTCCGCGTGGAGGGCACCAACACGCTGGACATCCAAGGCGAATAAGCCGGGCTGGGCGGATGGCGGTTTTTTTCTGGATGGCGTACGCCGCCTGCTGCTGTGTCGCAGCCGGCGGCGTGGTCTTCTACGGCCTGGCCATCGCCGCGACGCGGCGCTACCGCGCGCAAGCCGCCCGGCCGGGGGACTTCGCGCCGCCGCTCACGGTCCTCAAGCCGCTGGCCGGGCTCGACGACAATCTCGAAGAGAACCTCGCCACCTTCTTTGAGCAGGACTATCCGCGCTACCAGATTCTGTTCGCGGTGCGCCGCGACGACGAACCCGCGGTGGCGGTGGTCGAGCGTTTGCTGGCCCGCTACCCGCAGCAGGACGCCGAGCTGATCGTGAGCGGCGAGCCGCCGTTTCCCAACGCCAAGGTTTACAGCCTCGCCCGCATGGCCGAGCGCGCGCGCTACGACATTCTGGTCATCAGCGATAGCGACATCCGCGCCGATCGCAGTTGCCTGCGGGGTGTGGCTGCGGAGTTCGGTGACCCGCGCGTCGGGGTGATCACTTGTCCTTATCGCGCGGTGCCGGGCGTGAGCTTCTGGTCGCGCCTGGAGGCGCTCACGCTCAACACCGAGTTCTGGTGCGGCGTGGTGGTGGCGAAGAGGCTCGAAGGGATGCGCTTCGCGGTCGGCCCTACGATGGCGCTGCGCCGCCCGTACCTGGAGCAAGTGGGGGGCTTCCCTGCCGTCGGCGAATACCTGGCCGAGGATTTTGTGCTGGGCCAGTGGGCGGCCTCGCACGGGTACCGCGCCGAGCTAGCGGCCCACGTGGTCGATCACTGCATCGGGAGCCAGCCGTTTGGGACGAACCTGCGCCATCGCATCCGCTGGGCCCGCTCCACACGGCGGTCGCGGCCCTGGGGCTATGTCGGACAAGTATTTACTAACCCGCTGCCGTTTGCGCTGGTCGTACTGGCTGGTCCCGCGGCGGCCCTGGGAGTGGCGGTGGTGCTGGCGCGCGTGTGGGTCGCGGCCGTGGTCGCCGGCGGCTGGTTGCGCGACCCGCTGACGCGGCGCTGCTGGTGGCTGGTCCCGGTGGCGGATCTGGCGAGCCTGGTGGTTTGGATTTTGGGGTTCTTCGGAAACACCGTCGAGTGGCGCGGCCAGCGCTACGATCTGCTGCGGGACGGGCGCTTCCGCCTGGCGGGCGGCTAGGTCGCTTCGCTGCCGTCGGTCAGCGCCGCCTGCTGCGCGGCAGCGGCCTGCTCCTCTTGGGCGCGCATCAACTCCAGTTGCCATTCGGGCCGTACCGTGAATTGTCCCGGCGGATTCAGGAACGAGCTGAGCATCGTCCGCTTGTCGAGCTTCCACTCGGCGTGCGGGCCGTTCTGGTCCACCCAGAACAGGCTCACTTGCGCGCAGTGGTCCCCCGTAAACGGCTCGCGCCAGTGCGGGCAGTCGAGGCCCCGGTAGAGCACGCCGTCGCCGGGCCGCATATTGCAGGGGGCGGCACCATGCGGACCCTTCACCCAGAGCGGCCACGGCTCGTCGGGTTGCTGCCCGAGGTTCAGCGAGACGGAGATCTCGCAGGCGGGCCGGTCGGTATGGCGCGGGAGGGTGTCGCCGCCGCGCAAGACACGGTAAAACGAGTAGGTCGGATACAGGCGCAATCCGGTGGCTTGTTCCAGGCGCGGGGTGAGGTTCGCGAGGAGTGTGTCCATCATCGGATCGCCGTAGGCGGTGGCCGCCGGGGGCGCCGTGCGGTCGGGGTTCATCCGCTCCATGGCGGTGGGCGCGAGGTCCGCTCGCTTCAGGGCGTAGTGGTACAACTGCGAGAGGAGCGGGTCGGTCACCAGGCCGGTGAGCACGACGTACTTGTCTTGCTGGAAGGCGGCGGCGGTGTCGACCATGACAACTCAACTATAACGCGGGCGCGCGGCCGTGAAAGCGGGGCGGGCGGAGGTCACGCCCGCTTCGCTTCGCGCCGAATTCCCTCCACAATCCACATTCGCAATTGGGTCTGGTAGCCGACCGATTTCTTCGCCGCAATTCTCTTGGCGGCCTCGATCTGCTCGGGGGCCAGGCGGAGCGAGATGGGCGATTTGGCGCGAGCGTGACGCTCCCGAATCGACTTCGCGAGCGCTGCGGACGGCCGGGCAGGCTTGGCTGCGGGCAGTTGATTCCACACCTCGGCCACGGAGTGCGAATCGAAATACCGCGCGGCGTCCTCGTCAGACCGGAGCTTGGGGAGAGGCGCTTTCGCGGGGAGGAGTTTTTTTCTCATAGAGCTACCTACTTGCGACGGAACAGCCGGCTCACCGAATCTGAGTCATCGCGGCTCGTGACATGAAGGCCGTCGGGCATTGAGTATTTGTCGAGCAGGAAATGTCAAGAGCCTAAATGTCACGCGCGGCGGAACTGTATGATCTCTGGTTCCTTTCCTTTGGGTACTGGGACAGCAACGCCCGTAATGTCACGAAACGTGTCGGGCGTGAATTTGAGTTCCCGGCAAAGAGCGTCCAAGGTAACATCGGCTTTGGTTCCGAGCGCCTTCAGCGCTGTTAGAAGCAACTCGGGCTCCTGAAACGGAGGTTCGTGTGGTTCGCCTTTGGTCCAACCTTTCGCGGACATGTACTTGAATGCCTGCCGATAGGTGACGGCATCAAGCAACCTCAGATCGTAGGCCCGCCTGATGATTGCAGCTGCACTGGTCTGCCAGCGCCGTTTTAAATCGAAGATATGTTCCCATGAGAAGGACGAAAGGCTGAACTCTCGACCAAATGCCCTGCGAGGCATCAGGAAGGCGCTAGCGAACCGATCAGCGGCCATCTCGGTGTCGACGGTACCCGTGGGGACACCACGATGCACTACGAGATGACCGCATTCATGCGCGATGTCGAAGTTCCACCGGGACGTGCTCGGCGTCGCTTGATTCAGAAAAATGATCGTGGTTCGGCCGTACCTTGAAAAGGCATCTACCTTCGCGGACTGAATTGGCTGATGCACGATAATCACGCCAGCGTGCTCCAGCACCCTACCGATTTGCAGAATTGGCGCGTCCACTCCGACCCTCCAATGCTGGCGGCATTCCTCCGCCGCTGTTTCTATCTCTTCCGCGCTCGACGCTGGGATGTTCGGCACATTGATCTCGGGAAACCTGAAAAGAGACTGCAGCCGTAGGAGCAGCATGCCGAGCAAGGTCGCATGAGCGCGAACCCGCGTCTTGAGCCGTTCTGGAGTGGTCCGCCGATGCCGAAAACTGCATTCATCTTCTCGGAAAACATCATCGAGCGAGCCATAGAAAAAGGCAGGCTCAAATCCGAGAACGACGCCACATGCTTCGACGAGGTCTCGGGCCGGGTCTCTCTTCTTACCTGCCTCGCAAAGCGAGATGAGGGCAGGCGAGGCTGCGACCTTCTCGCCAAGCTCCTTTTGCGTCAGGCCCCGGAACTCACGCGCGAGCTGCAGTCGTTCGCCCCAGAACACTTCGCTTGGAAACAACAAACCGCTCATCGGGTTTTTTCTGCTTCTCTGCGCTTCTCCTGCTTCTCCTGCTTGTTCCGTTCCGCAGTCTTCAAAGGTTCGAGTATCGGCGGCGGCAGGTCAATAGGCTTGGCTTGCATCGGGGTGACACGGTCCGGCTCAAGATCGAACGGAATGGCGTAGGTCTGCGTGATGTTTCCGGACTCATCCATCTCGACGAAGATGACGCTAGACACCAGGCGGGTGGCGGGATCGACTTCGACAGCAAGACGGAGCGTCGTATCTAATGGAGGGAGGCCCTCCATCTCAAACGACATCTGCCGGTGGTGTAACTCTCCATAGGTTGCGATGAGATACCGTTCAGGCGGGTCGTCTGATGCACCCTTGTAGAATCGGAAGGGTACCGATTCGATGGCGAAACTGAACCGCAAAACCTCAGCCTCGGGTAGGATTGTGAGCCAAGGGTGGTCCTTGGCGGCTTTGCGTATCGCGTGACATGTTCGGACGTAAACTCGGCAACCGAGGCTCCACTCGTTGTCTCCATTCGCCGTGTCGTGGAGCTGTACGGCGTCACGTCTCACGTCGCGGATGATGCCCGCAACCGCCGAAAGGCGGTCTCGCGTGAGGTCCGGGTACCTAGCCCAAGGCTCGAAGTTATTCATGCGTCATAGCATACACGATTGCGGACATTGGTGCAATAAAATTTACGGCCAGGAAATTATTTACAGTGATGTCAATAGTTTACAGCGTCGTAAAGACTTTACAGCCTATTTCTTGCCCCACCGCGCCGCCGCCGCCTTTTTAGCGATCATCTTCCGCTTGCGGGCCGACAGTGATTCCGCCCGCGCCTTGCCCCCCTTGGACGCCCCCAGCTTACTCAGCGCCACGGCTGCCTGGTTCCGGGTGTCGGGCGGATCGGGCGGGCGCTCGACCTGCCCGGTCAACTCCTGGACCACCTGCCAGGCTAGCTGGTTCGTGTCCCTGGGGCGCTTCGGCCTGCTTGCTCGGGAAGGCATGGTAAGATTGTGGCACATGTCATGAACGTGAAGCATGCTTTGATTCTGGCACTCGTGCTGGGCTTGGGATCTGCGTGGAGCGCAGACAAGGCCGTAGAACTAGCCGTAGAGGAGACCACCACTCTCCGGGTCGGAGAACTGGCGGTACTGCAAATCCCCTCGGATCGCCGTTATTCGCATTTTCGGGGGAACGTAGCTGGAAACGCGCTTGCCTTCATTCGGCGTTCTGGACGCAAAGTGCTCTATCGTGCCGTTCAGCCTGGGCAAAGCACAATAGTCATCGGCCCCGAGGTTCCCAGGGGAGAATGCATTAGCTGCGCCACGCTCCATTATTTCATTACCGTAGTTCCACAGAGGTCAAACTAGACCACTACCCCATCGTAGCGCCGTCCGGCGTGAGCCTGCCCGTGTTATACTATTAAGTCTTTCCGCTCGGCCGCGCAGTATCCCCAGACTAGAGCGAGCGAAACGGGTAACACCGGTTCGTGGTGTGCGCGGGGGCGAAGGAGGTATCCGTTGCCGAAGCTAAAGACCCATCGCGGTGCGATGAAGCGTTTCAAGAAAACAGCCAGTGGCAAGATCAAGCGGGGCCATGCCTCGGCGCGTCACATCCTGACCAGCAAGACCCGCAAGCAGAAGCGCAGGCTTCGCAAGGGGGGCCTGGTCAGCGACGGCGACTACAAACGGATTGCCCGGATGCTGCTCTAGCAGCCTCCGCGATCCCAGGCGTGCGAGCAGTGCGCGAGGCACGTGCCTGCGTTGCCGCCGACTTTACTGACAGGAGAAAAAAACCGTGCCCAGAGTAAAACGCGGCACTAAGCGCCGCGACCGACGCAAGAAGATTCTGCACCGCGCCTCCGGTTATTTCTTAACCAAGAGCAAACTCTACCGGCCGGCTAAAGAAGCCGTAGAGCGCGGGCTCAAGTTCGCGTACACCGGCCGCCGGCTGAAGAAGCGCGATTTCCGGTCCCTGTGGATCGTCCGGATCGGGGCGGCCGCCCGCCTTCACGACCTTTCCTATAACCGCCTCATCCATGGCTTGAAGCTGGCCGGGGTCGATCTCGACCGCAAGATCCTCGCCGACATCGCTTCCCAGGACCCGCCTACGTTCGGGGCCCTGGCGGCCAAGGCCAAGGCGGCGCTCGCGGCGAAGTAGCGGGCGGGAGCGGGGCATGTCCGTCACCGCCAAGGTGAACCAGCCGCTGGCGGAGGTCGCCACCGACGCGGCCGCCGTGGAGCAGCTCTATCGCGAGCTCGACGCGCTGTTCGCGAGCGAACTGGCCGCGGCCCGCGACGGAGAGGAGCTCAAGAAGCTCCGCGACCGCTGGCTCGGCCGCAAGCAGGGGCTGCTCACCTTCTCGAACGACCACTGGTTGAAGTCCGCGCCGCGCCCGCTGAAGCCCGCCGTCGGAAAACTCCAGAACCAGCTCAAGACGCGCATTGAACAAGCCCTCGAAGAGCAGGCCGGACGCGCGGTGCAGACGGCCCGGTCAGAGCCGGGCTTGGACCTCACGCTGCCCGGTCCTGAGCGGCCGATTGGGGCGCGCCACCCGGTGCGCATTGTGCAGGAAGAGGTCGAGTCTATCTTCCGCTCGATGGGCTACTCCGTGTCCTCCGGGCCGGAGATCGAAAGCGACTACTACAACTTCGAGGCGCTCAACTTTCCGTCCGACCATCCGGCGCGCGACGCGATGGACACCATTTTCATCACCGACCGGATGCTGTTGCGCACCCATACCTCGCCCAACCAGATCCGCATCATGGAAAGTACGCCGCCGCCGCTGCGCTACATCGTGCCGGGGAAGGTCTACCGCAACGACGCTCCCGACGCCAGCCATTCACCGATGTTTCACCAGGTGGAGGGCTTCGCGGTCGACGAGAAAATTTCCTTCTGCGACCTGAAGGGCACCATCGATTACTTCCTGAAGAGCCTGTTCGGCGCGGCGATCCGGACGCGCTTCCGGCCGAGCTTCTTTCCGTTCACGGAGCCGAGCGCCGAGGTCGATATCTCGTGCATCTTTTGCGGCGGCGAAGGGTGCCGGGTCTGCAAGCAGTCCGGGTGGATCGAGCTGCTGGGCTGCGGCATGATCGACCCGGCCGTCTTTCGCTACGTAAATTACGACCCCGAGCGGTACTCCGGGTTTGCCTTCGGCGTGGGGATCGATCGCCTGGCCATGCTGAAGTACGGCATTAATGATATCCAGTTGCTGTTCCAGGGCGACGTGCGGTTCTTGAGGCAGTTCCGCTGATGAAGATCCTGCTGAGCTGGCTCCGCGAATACGTGGACATCCCCGAGCCGCCCGGGCAACTCGCCCAGGCGCTCACGATGGCGGGATTGACCGTCGAGGGGTTGTCGGAAGAGCACGGCGAGACGGTCATCGAGTTCGACATCACGGCCAACCGGCCGGACGCGCTCAACCACCTGGGCGTCGCCCGCGAGGTGGCGACGGTTTTCGGACGGGAGGTCCGGCGGCCGGAGGTGCGGTTCACCGAGGATCCCTGGCCGGCGGCGAGCAACGCTTCCATCGAGATCACCGCTCCGGACCTGTGCGCGCGTTACACGGGGCGGGTGGCGATCAACGTGAACGTCACGGCCTCGCCGGACTGGATGCGCCGGCGGCTGGAGGCATGCGGCGTGCGTTCGATCAACAACGTCGCCGACATCACCAACTACGTGCTGCTGGAGGCGGGACATCCGACGCACGCTTTCGACCTCGATACGCTCGAGGGCGCGAAGATCATCGTCCGGCGGGCGGGCCCCGGCGAGTCACTCACGACGCTCGACGGCGTGGAGCGCGTGTTGCGTCCCGAGCAACTGGTGATCGCCGATGCGCGGCGGCCGGTGGCGCTCGCCGGGATCATGGGCGGCGCTGCGACCGAGATCTCGCGGCAAACCCGCAACGTCCTCATCGAGAGCGCCTGGTTCGAGCCGTCGTCCATCCGCCGCACGGCGCGCCAGTTTGGGATGCACACCGAGGCGTCCCACCGCTTCGAGCGGGGCGCGGATATCGAGGCCGCCCCGTGGGCCAACGACCGCATCGCCGCTTACCTGGAGCAACTGGCCTCGGCGACGATTCTCAGCGGGCTGATCGACGCTTATCCGGCCAGGCGCGCCCGCGCGGCGATTGGGTTGCGGAGATCCGCGGTGCGGCGGCACCTCGGCGTGGAGATTCCTGCGGCGGAGGTCGAGCGGATCCTGGCGGCCCTCGGGTTCCGGATACAAGGCGAGCCGGAGGGCTGGCAGGTCACGCCGCCCACGGCGCGCCTGGATATTGAGCGCGAGATCGATCTGATTGAAGAGATCGCACGCGTTTACGGACACGATAAGTTCCCGCCGCGTCTGCCCGAGTGGGGCGGCCACGCCGAGGAGGCGGAAAACGGCGTCCCGGAGCGGCGCCTGCGCGAGACGGCGCGCGCGCTCGGGTACGACGAGGCCGTGACGTATGGATTCATTGCCGCCGGGGAGGCCGAGCGCTTCGGCTCGTGGCCGGCGGTGGCGGTGCGGAATCCGTTGAGCGAGCTGTATAGCGTGATGCGCAACTCGGCGGTGCCGGGACTGCTGCATGCCGTGGAGTGGAATTCGAACCGGGGCCAGCACGACGTACGGCTCTGTGAGGTGGGGCGGCTCTACCGGGCGGTGAAGGAAGGCTTTGCGGAACCGCCGGTGATGGCTCTCGCGGCCACCGGGCGGGTGCGGCCGGCGTGCTGGAACGATCCGGGTAAGCTTTACGATTTCTGGGAAATCAAATCGGACGTGCTGACGTTGCTCCGTCTGTTCGACGGGCGGCTGGGCCTGGAGCCGGAGACCGAGGCCGGCTACTACCGCCCGGGCCATGCCGCGCACATTACCGCCGGCGGGCGCGCGGTCGCGCGCTGCGGCGAGCTTGACCCTGCCTTGCAGGCCGAGCGCAAGCTCCGCCATCCGGTCTTCCTCGCCGAGGTGTGGCTCGACGTCCTCTACGGCCTGCCCTTGCGGCAGCCGAAGTTCCAGGCCCTGCCGCGCGTGCCGGCGGTGGACCGCGACTTCTCCTTACTGCTGCCGGAGGGAACCCGCTTCGAGCAGATCGTGGAAACGATCGGCGAGCGGCCGTACCTGGTCCGTCTCGAACCGATGGAAATCTTTCGCGGCGGCCCGGTACCGGCGGGCAAATACAGCCTGCTGCTGCGCGCCGTCTGGCAGCGCGACGACACCACGCTCACGGACGAGGAAGTCAACGAATACGCGCGGCGGCTGGTCGAAACTCTCGAGCAGAAGCTCGGCGCGGAACAGCGGCGTTAACATGCTGACGTGGCAGGGAGGTCAATGAGATGGACGACATCGAATCCAGCGTGACGGACACCGCGGAGGCGACCCTGGCCGGTCTCGAGCCGCTGGCGCGCCTCGAGGAGCGCATCCTGGCGACGGTGGAACAGTTGCGGGCCGCGCGCCAGGAGAAGGCGCAGGCCGAGAGCGACCAGGCCCGGCTGCGCGAGCAACTGGCCCGCGCCGAACAGGAAAACCGCAAGTCCCGCGGCGAGGCGGAAGCGCTGCGCAAGGAGCGCCGCCAGATTCTCGAGCGCGTCGAGCGCCTGCTGGCGCAGGTAGAGAAGCTCCCGCAGAGTTAGGCGCGCTCACTTTTTTATTTGACATCCGGCCCCGCCCGTTCTAAATAAGGACCATGGAGCAGTCTGAAGGCATTCGCATTTCGATCTTCGATCAGGTCTACCAACTCAAGACCGACGCGGCCGGCCGCGCGCACCTGCAGGAGGCGGCGCGCTATGTCGACCAGAAGATGCACGCCGTAGCGTCCCGCACCCAGACCGTGGATTCCTACCGCATCGCGGTGCTGGCCGCGCTGCACATCGCCGACGAGCTGTCGCGGCTGCAGGAAGAGCACCGGCGACTGCAGAGCGGAGTGCAAACCCAGACTTCGCGCTGCGCGGCGCTGCTGGACGAAGCTTTGGGAGCACAGTTCGTAAAAACACCAGCCGAGATCTAGTACTCTCACTACTTCGCTCTTGCTTTGGCGCGCTTTTGGGGTACAATGCTCGCTGGAGCCTCCTCCTGACAGCTTGGGGTCAAATGCGGCCGCCGACATGGCAGGAGGCCAGGCACCGTCTCCCCTTTGGCACGACCCCCCGCGTGCGCACGACATGAGGATTCTGTTCATTGGCGACATCGTCGGCTCGGCCGGCCGCCAGGTGGTGGCGGACCACGTGGCGGATATCACCGCCTCCCAGAGCATCGACCTGGTCATCGCCAACTGCGAGAACTCCGCCGCCGGCTTTGGCGTTACGCCGCGGCTGGCCGAGGATCTGCTGGGCCTGGGGATCGCGGTGCTGACCTCCGGCAACCACATCTGGGACAAGAAGGAAATCGTGGGGTACATCGACCGGCAGCCGCGCTTGCTGCGGCCGGCTAACTACCCGGCGGGGACTCCGGGGACGGGCGTTTTCGTGGGCCGCACGGCGGCGGGCGCCGGTTACGCCGTCCTGAACCTGCAGGGCCGCACCTACCTGCCGAACATCGATTGTCCGTTCCGCGGCGCCGACGCGCTGCTCGCGGAGCTGCCGGAGGCCGTCAAGATACGGGTCATCGACTTTCACGCCGAGGTCACCAGCGAAAAGGTCGCCTTTGGGTGGTACGTGGATGGCCGCGCCACCGCGGTGCTCGGTACGCATACTCACGTGCCGACGGCCGATGAGAGAATCCTGCCCGGCGGGACGGCCTATCTGACCGACGCGGGCATGACGGGCGCTTATGATTCGGTGATCGGCGTGGAAAAGACCGGGGCCATCGAGCGCTTCTTGACGGGTATGCCCCGGCGACTGGAGCCGGCCACCGGCGACGTGCGCCTGGCGGCGGTCATCGTCGAGGCGGACGAAGCCACCGGCCGCGCTTCCTGCATCCGGCGGCTGCAGCTTATGGGAGACTGAAAGGGTCAAGGCATGGACGCGCTGGTAAGACCCGATTTCCTGGCCCTGGTTGCCCACATCGTCGGCACGGCGCTGTTTGCCGGCGTCTTCGCATTCCTGCACCGCGAATCGAACCACACGTATTTCGGCTATTGGTCGCTCGCCTGGGGCCTGCTGAGCGCCGCCCAGGCGTGCAATCTGGCCTCCACGCTCACGGGCCGGGCGGTCTTCCTGTTCCCCTTCGCGGTGCTGGAGCTGGCGTTCGTGGCGAGCCTGTTGTTCGCGGGCGCTTCGGTGGCGGGCAGCTTCAACCTGCGTCTGACGTCGGTGGCCCTGGCGGTTCCCGTCCTGCTGATGGGTGGTTTTGCGCTCGGGATGCTGAATGACCTCTCGGGTTTCTACGGGCTCCACAGCCTGGTGCTGACGATCGCCTACGGGTGGAACTTCCTCTCGTTCCGCCGGGCTTGGAAGCCCGCGGGCGGCATGGGGCGCAAGCTTTTTGGCGGCGCCCTCCTGCTGGCCTCTCTGCTCTACTCGCACTATGCGCTGATCTACGGCTCGACGCACCTGGCCCATGCTTCCATCCCTTCCTACCTGCGGTATCACGATCTGTACGACCTCATGCTGGAGACCGTCCTGGCCTTTGCCGCGATGATGATGTGGATGGAGGAACAGCACCGCCGGCTCCAGGCCGCGAACGAGGAACTGGCCGACAGCCGCCAGGAGATCGCGCGGCGGGCCCGCACTGACAGCCTGACCGGGCTCCTGAATCGCGACGCCCTGAACGAAACCTGCGAAGCGGGCGAGCCGCTGGCCGGCGTGGTGGCGGTGCTCGACGTGGACAACTTTAAGCAGATCAACGACAGCCGGGGCCACCTCACCGGCGACGAGGTGCTGGCCAACCTGGGCAGCCTGATCCGGTCTTCGGTGCGCAAGGAAGACGAGACCTGGCGCTGGGGCGGCGATGAATTCGTGATTCTGTTCCGCGATCAGACCCGCGACGCCGTGGAGGACCGCATCCGCCAGCTCGGCAAGCGGCTGGAGCATTTTCGCCTGCGGGGAAATGGCGTGCTGCCCGTGCGGCTGAGCTGGGGCACGGCGGAGCTCGAGCACCGCTCGCTGCGGCAGGCGATCGCGGAGGCCGACCACCAGATGTACCTGCGGAAGCACGACAAAATCCCGCCCGCCAAACAGCTCTTCGGCTGAGCGCCGCCCGCCCTCACTTCGTGGCGACGACGCTGAGGGAAAGCGCCGCGAAGGCGCCGGTGCTGTAACCGTCGTAGGCGAACTCGTCCGCCACTTCCACGGCCGCGAAACCGGCCTCGCGGATCATCTCGAGATACACCTCACGGCCGAGGGCGCCCGCTACGCACCCCGCCCACTGCTCCAGATCCCGGCGCACCGCCGCGGGCATCTCGCCGCGGGTGACGATATCCGAGATCTGCATCCGTCCCCCGGGCCGGAGCACCCGGTGGGCCTCGCGAAACACCCGCCGTTTGTCCGGCGCGAGATTGATCACGCAGTTGGAGAGAATCACGTCGATGCTGCCGCTCTCGACGGGCAGGTTCTCGATCTCGCCGCGCCGGAACTCCACGTTGGTGTAACCGCCGGCGGCGGCATTCGCCCGGGCCCTTTCGAGCATCCCGTCGGTCATGTCCACGCCGATCACGCGGCCCGTGGGACCGACCTGCTGGGCGGCGAGGAAAGCGTCCACGCCGGCGCCCGAGCCCAGGTCGAGGACGGTCATGCCCGGCTCGAGCGGCACCAGGCGGGTCGGGACGCCGCAGCCCAAGCCGAGCGCGGCGCCCTCCGGCAGCGAAGCCAGCTCCTCCGGCCGGTAGCCCCCGGCGCCGGTTCGCACCTGGGTCAGAGCGGTGCAGCAGGAGCGCGTCCCCGCCGCCACCTCGCCGTATTTCTTTCGGACGGCGTCTTTGATTTCCGATTCGGTTCTCATCACTTTTTGCCTCCTGCGATTTCTTCCACACGGACCACCTGGTGGCCGGTACAGCACTCCTCGAAAAGAAAACTCAGCATCTCCCGCAGACCCTTGGCGCGGGCGGCGTACCACACCCACTGGCGGTCGCGGCGCGACTCGACCAGTCCGGCCCGCTCCAGTTTCATCAGGTGGTGGTTCAAGGTGGAGCCGGGCATTTTGAGCCGCGTCTGGATCTCTCCAGCCGTCATGCCGCCGAGGTCATACACCGCCAGCAGCAGCCGGACTATCTGGATACGGTGGGGGTGAGCCAGGGCCGCAAACTGCCCTGCCATGGCTTCAACCTGGGCTGAGATTTCCATATTTCTAATATACTAGAAATATGGCAAAGGTAAAGGTCCAATGGAATCTCGCGCTGCGGTTTAGTACCATGGTATATGGTACTGGTACGCGCGCTGATCTTCGATATGGACGGGGTGCTGATCGATTCGAACCCCTGGCACCGGCGCGTGTGGGCGGAGTTTTGCGAGCGGCACGGCCTCCCGCTCCCGCCGGATCGGGTAGAGTGGATGTACGGGAAGCGGAACGATGAGATCGTGGACGCTTGGTTTGGCGGGCAGAGGAGCGCGGCGGAGCGCCTCCGCTTGGGACACGAAAAGGAAGCTTTGTTTCGCGAGCTGCTGCGGGGGCGAGTAATGGATATCGCAGTGCCCGGCCTCCACGACCTGTTGCGCCGTTACGATTCCTATCCGGCGGCCGTGGCCAGCAACGCCGAGATCGAAAACCTCGAGTTTGTGATCCAGGGCCTGGGACTCGGGGAACGGTTCGGGGCCGTGGTCAGCGGGGGGGAGGTGCAGCGGCCCAAACCCGATCCGGAGGTCTACCTGGTGGCCGCCCAGCGGCTCGGCGTGGGGCCCGGCGAATGCCTGGTGTTTGAAGACACGGCCCCGGGCGTCGCGGCCGCCCGCGCGGCCGGCATGCGCGCCGTGGGGCTGAGCACGACGACCCCCGATTTGCCCGGCGCGGAGCTGGTCGTAGAGGATTTCCGTTCTCTGGCGCTCGAGCCGTTTCTGGCGGCGGCCCTGGCCTCGGCGCCCGTGGCAGAAGGCGGCCAGCCGTGAGTGGACTGCAGGTGACACTGGCGATCCTGCTTCCGGCGGCGGCGCTGGCCCTGCTGGGCGCCTGGCTGGTGATGTTCCGCCGCCGGAACGAGGCTCAGAAGCGGCTGCTGCGCAGCCTCTACGGCGTGGCCGAGAGCATGATCTCAGCCGACGAGGCCGCGGCCATTTATCGCCGCATCGTCGAGACGCTGCCCGTTATCCTGCACGCCTCGCACTGCTACCTGCTGCTCCACAACCGCGTCTCGAAAGAACTCGACGTCCTGGCGGGCACCGACAAATACCCGGTCCAGGCGGTGCCGCTGGACGCCACTTCGGGACCGGCGGCGTGCTTCAGCAACCGGGCGCTCGTGGAGGTGCCCGAGGCGGAGCAGTGCCCTTTCCTGGACCCCGCCACGGTGCGGCGCCTGGGGCAAAAATCGTTGCTATTTATTCCGGTGATCTCGGAAGGCGAGATCTTCGGAGTGCTGGAGGTGGACGACCGCCGGCGGAAGCGGACCTTCACCGAGGAGCAGAAAGCTTCGGCGCAGCACGTCGCCAACCTGGGCGCGCTGGCCATGAAGCTGTGCGAGCAGCGCCGGATGCGCGAACAGTTATACCGCACGGAGAAGATGGCCGCGGTGGGCGAGCTGATCTCGGGGGTGGCCCACGAGCTGAAGGCCCCCTTGGCCTCGCTGCTGGGCCTGTCGGAGCTGGCCCTGGCACGGCACCCGGCGGGTCTGGCCGGAGCGGACCTGCGTTCGATTCATTCCGAAGCGCGGCAGGCCAGCACCATCCTGCAGCGGCTCATTTCGTTCGCCCGGCCGCAGCGGCCCGGTCCGAAGCTGGTGGACATCAACAACGTCCTGCGCGCGGTGATCGCGCTGCGGGAGGACAAATGGGAGGCGCGCGGCATCCGGATCCGCCTGCAACTCTCGCCGGTGGCCCCACTGGTGGCCAACGACGCGACGCACCTGGAGCAGGTGTTTCTGAACCTGCTGATCAACGCCGAGCGGGCGCTCGAACACTCCCGGGAGAAGGTCATCACGGTGCGCACGGCGATTCTGGCGAAGCGCATCCTCATCTCGATCAGCGACACCGGCCCCGGCCTCAGCGCGGAGATGCAAAAGCGGCTGTTTCACCCCTTCTTCGACACGCGCAATCCGAGCGAGACCGCCGGCCTGGGACTGGCCGTGTGCCAAAGCCTCATCGAGGGCCATGGCGGCACGGTGCAGGTGCGGAGCTCGCAGGGTCACTCGACGACCTTTGAGATCGAGTACCCGCTGGCCGACGGGATGCCGCGGGAGCCGGTGCGCCCGGCCACGGATCGCGCCGCCGCCGCGCGGACCCAAGCCAATCTCACGGCCCTGGTGATCGACGAGGACCACAAGGTACAGGATTCCCTGCTCAACCTCCTTAGCGACCGCGGCTACCGGGTAATCACGGTGGCGAGCGGCGAGGAGGCTCTGGACCTGACCGAGCGCGCCCGCTTCGATCTGGTCCTGTGCGACGTGCGCCTGCACGGCATCAACGGCATCGAGCTGTCCCGCCGGCTGAAGAACCGCGTACAGGGTTTTGTCTTCCTCTCCTCCGACGCCTTCAGCGCCGATCTCCAGGAGATGTTCTCGGACCAGCACCAGGCGGTGCTGGCCAAGCCGTTTACCGCCGCCGACGTGGAACGGCTGCTGAACGAGATTGAGCCGCGGCTGCTGGAAGCGCATGTCCGCGGCTAGACGCGCGGCCCCGCGCCCGGGCTCGAGCGGCTCGCGGGCGGGAGCCAGCGGCTACTTCGCCCGGGTGTGGAGGGTGGTGCGGCGCATTCCACGCGGGCGCGTGGCCACCTATGGGGCCATCGCCCGCGCCGCCGGCTCGCCCGGCACGGCGCGCCAGGTGGCGTGGGCCTTGCGCGGCGCGCCCCGCCCCGCGCAACTGCCCTGGCACCGGGTGCTGGGCGCCGGGGGACGCCTCCTGCTCGGCGGGCCGGCCGCCCTGGAGCAGCGGCTGCGCCTGGAGGCGGAAGGCGTCGCTTTCGCCGGGGGGCGTGTCCGGATGGACCGCCATGAGTATAAAATACGGTCATGAAACTGGTGCTGCTGGCGGCTGTGGCGTTCGCTGCGGGGACCGCCGCGGGGCAGCCTGTCAACAAGAAAACCGGATTGCCCGACCCGCCGAAGCCGGACTTGCCCTACATCATTCACGCCAGCTCGCTCGTCGCGACCGAGCGCAACGAAGCCAAAGAGGAAACCCGTAAGGACGAGACGATCTACGCCGTGGGCGGGGCTTCGTCAGGCGCGCGCACGCCGCTGGCCAGTCCGGAGTTTTTGCTGCAGACCGAGAGCGTGCCCCCGGACCGCCTGCAACTCTTCAAGCTCGAGGTGCGCGGGGGCCGGCGGGAGGTGGTGGTGACGCGCAAGAAGAAGCCGGTCGCGAAGCCTCTACGGGTTTCCGTCTTTCAGGTCGATCAAAAACTGAAACTGTTCCGCATCCGGGTGGACGAAAGCCTGACGGCGGGAGAGTATTGCCTGTCGCCCGAAGGCTCGAATACGATCTTCGGTTTTACGATAGAGTGAGCGGAGCCGCCTAGTCTGCCACGATAGGAAACGGAGTCTATGACCTTCTTACGAACTGCAGTTTGCCTGCTGCTTCTCGGCCAGGCGGCCCTGGCCCAGAGGCTGATCTCCGGCGTGCCATTTCGCTTCACGATTCCCGCCCAGTCCCAGGCGGCCACCGTGACCGGTTTGAGCGTGGTGGTCCCGCCGGGCTCAATCCGGCTCACTATCGACCTGAAAGCCGACGTGCCGTCGAACACCCTCTTTTTGTGGGCCCGCTTCGACCGTGAGATCACCGTCGATGGCGGCCTGGTGACGGCCTCCGATTACAGCGCCCAGGTGCAAGGCAGCGGAACCCAGCAACTGGTCATAACCCCGGCCAACGACGTGCCGCTGCAGACCGGCACTTACCACCTCGCCATCGGAGTAGCGACCTTCAACAGCCCCATCTCGGGCACTCTGACCGCCACGGTGCAGGGCGGCGGCACGGGCGGCACGTTCGTCATCTCTACCTTCGAAAGGGACAGCGAAGACTGGGGCCGGAACTACCCCGGCTCCCTGCTGCCGGGCGCCAGCCCGGGCGGCGACCAGACCTCGGCGCTCGTCCGCAGCAACACGGGCGGCGCCCCGGGGGGGTATTTGCAGATGACCGATGACGGCGGTCCCTTCCAGGCCGACAACCAGGACTTTGCCGTGGCCCCTGGGAAGTTCCTCGGCAACCTGGGGGCCCTGCCTAACGCCCGCCTCGATTTTGACTACCAGCGTTTCGTAGGCCCCCCGGCGACATTTCCGCTGCGCCTGGTCGTCATCGGCACCGACTCCGCCTTCCAGTGGGTGAGCAGCGACCCGCCGGAGGGGGGGTGGAATCACTTCCGCATCGACCTCAACACCAACACCCTGAAGCGCGCCGCCGGCACGGCGCCACTGGGGACGGTCCTCTCCAACGTGCAGCGCATCGAGCTCAGCATGGACCAGGCTTTTGGCGGTATGCGGGAAGTTAACGGCCTCGACAACTTTGCGCTTAGCAGCGACCTGCCTCCGCCTCCGCCCGCGACGCAGCCCGTTCCGGCCGTCCCGGTCCTCTCGACCTTCGACAACGGCTGCGACGACTGGACCCGCAACTACCCGCCCGCCGGAATTCCGGGCTCCACCGTGGGTGATGGCGGTTCCAATGTGAGCTGTCCGCTGGGACAAGGCAAGTCCGGTGGCAGTCTCGATGGCGGTCTCGTTTTGGCCGAGGCCGGCGGCGACGCGGATGATTACTTCGTCGCGCCGGCCAAGTTTTTGGGCAATATCGGCGCCATCCCCTTTCCGCGCCTGGAGTTCGATTACCGGCACATTCCTCTGAACGGGCCGGGGGGGGTCGCGAGCCTGGTGGTGCGGCTGCTCGGCGCCGGGAGCTCCTACATCTGGCAAGGCGCCCCCCCAGGCGCGCTAGGACAGTGGCAGCACTTCGCGGTGCCCTTGGGCCAGGCCTTCTTCATCCGGGAGTCGGGCACCGCCACCTTCGCGCAGGTGCTGGCCGCTGTGACACGCCTGGAGATCAGCGCCGACCAAATAGAGACCGCCGAGACCGACGTGCTGGATAACGTGCGGTTGTTCAGCGCCGCGGCACCGCCCGTGCAGCCTCAACTGCAATTCTCTCCGGCGATCCTGACCTTCACCGCCCCGGGGGACGGCTCCTCTCCCGCGCCGCAGTCTTTGCGGATCACCTCGAGCGGCGATTCAAGCTCCGACGCCGGAGGCCCGCTGAACTGGACCGCACAGCTCGATCCGAACGCCCCCTGGCTGACCCTGTCACAGACGACCGGGATTACTCCCACCGTCATCACGGTCACGGCCAACGCGGCTGGCCTGGCCGCGCGCACCTACAGCGCCGTCCTGA
Source organism: Terriglobia bacterium (assembly GCA_041482115.1). Taxonomy (GTDB): domain Bacteria; phylum Acidobacteriota; class Terriglobia; order Bryobacterales; family JACQDG01; genus JBGPDC01. The sequence goes on from JBGPDC010000001.1 coordinate 53,798, forward strand.
CGGTGACGGCCATCGGCGCCAGCAACTCGCCCCAAAGCTTTACGATCAGCCTGACCGTGCTGCCTCCCCCGACGGCGCAGCCGCGCCTGGACGGCGTCGTGAACGCCGCCAGCTTCCGCGGACCGCTCGCGGCGGGCACGCTCGCCAGCGCCTTTGGCATTAACTTTGGCGGCACGGCCGCGGGCGAGAGCACCGGCTTCCTGCCCAACACCACAGACTTGCCGCGCATCTTCCGCGGCGTCCGCGTGGTGCTGCGCGACGGGGGAACCGAGCTGGGCAGTTGCCCCCTCCTGTTTCTCAAAAACGACCAGATCAACTTTCAGTTGAACTACGAGGTGGCCAGCCGCTCCGCGGTGCAGATCGTGGTGGAGAACAACGGGGTGCAGAGCGCGCCCCTGACGGTGACCCTGGCGTCGAACGCACCGGGACTCTTCACCTACGGATCGAATAACCACGCCGCGGTACAGAACCAGGACTATTCGCTCAACGGATCGAACAACGCGGCCCTGCGCGGGAGTACCATCATCGCCTATCTGACCGGGCCAGGGGTCGTGGCGCCGGACGTGGCCACGGGCCACGCCGCTCCCAACAGCCCGCTCTCGTCCGTCCCGAGCTCGTCCTCGGCGACGATCGGCGGAGTGGGCGCGCGAGTGGCCTTCCTGGGACTTACGCCGGGCTTCGTCGGCCTGGTGCAGGCCAACATCGAGGTGGCGGCCGGCACACCGATTGGCGAGCAGTTGCTCTTCCTCTCGGTCGGCAGCCAGTCCGCCAACGCCGCGATCGTCTCGATCAAGTGACCACCGTGCGACAATGAATAATCGAGTTGCATGCCTTCCCCTGAGGTCGTCATCATTGGCGCCGGCCCGGCCGGGCTGACCGCCGCCTACGAATTGTCTAAAGCGGGCGTGCCTTCGACGGTGCTCGAGAAAGACACCGTGGTCGGGGGCATCGCCCGCACCGTCAATTACAAGGGCTACCGCTTCGACATCGGCGGGCACCGCTTTTTCACCAAGGTTACGCTGGTCAACCAGTTGTGGAAGGAGGTGCTCGGCAACGATCTCATCCGCCGCTCGCGCCTCTCGCGCATTTACTACCACGGCAAGTTTTTCTACTACCCGCTGCGGGCCTTTAACGCCCTGTTCAACCTGGGAATTTGGGAGACCTGCCGCTGCGTCGCGAGCTACGGCTGGGCGAAGCTGTTCCCGAAGAAGCCCGAGGACGATGTCGCCACCTGGATTACGAACCGCTTCGGCAAGCGCTTGTTCGAGATCTTCTTCAAGACTTACACCGAGAAGGTCTGGGGCATCCCCTGCACCGAGATTCAGGCGGAGTGGGCCGCCCAGCGCATCAAGGGTCTTTCGTTCTTTTCCGCCATCAAGAACGCCCTCTTCGGCGAGCTGGGGAAGAGCAAGGACGAGATCATCAAGACTCTCATCGACGAGTTCGAGTATCCCCGCCACGGGCCGGGCATGATGTGGGAGCGCACCAAGGAGATCCTCGAGCAGCGGGGCACCCGCGTGGTCTTTGAAGCCCCCGTGGACCGCATCTACTGGCGCGAGGGCGCGGTCGAAGCTGTGGAAGCCGGGGGAAACGTTTACCCGCTCACGCACCTGATCAGCAGCATGCCGGTCCGCGAGCTGATCGAGAAGCTAACGCCGGCCGCGCCCGACGAGCTGCTGCGCGCCGCGCAGGACCTCCACTACCGGGACTTCCTCACCGTCGCCCTGGTGGTGAAGAAGACGGACCTGTTCCCCGACAACTGGATCTACGTTCACGACAAGAACGTCCAGCTCGGCCGGATCCAGAACTTCAACAACTGGAGTCCCGAGATGGTGCCCGATCCGGCGACGACGTGCCTCGGCCTCGAGTATTTCTGCTTCGAAGGGGACGGCCTGTGGACCACGCCCGATGCGGACCTGATCGAGCTGGGCAAGCGCGAGCTCGGCCAGTTGGGCCTCGTGAACCCGGCCGACGTGATCGACGGCGCGGTGGTGCGGATGCAGAAGGCCTACCCGGTCTACGACGGCGGCTACGAGGGCGCCATGGTTAAGGTGCGCCAGTTCCTGAAGCGCGTCCCCAACCTGCAACTGGCCGGCCGCAACGGCATGCACCGCTACAACAACCAGGACCACTCCATGCTCACCGCGGTGCTGGCCGCCCGCAACATCCTGGGCGGCCACTACGACCTCTGGCAGGTGAACGTCGAGCAGGAGTACCACGAAGAGGGCGGCGAAATCGCGGTCGAGGATATGCAGAAGATCGAGGAGACGCAGCCGCTGGTACCCCAGCGGCGGACGCCCGCCGGGGAGTAGGAGGCGCTTTGCGCCTGCACCGGCTTTTCACCTTGGCGCTTGTTGCCGCACGGTGCTTATCTGCGCAGGATCTTCATTTCGGGGTCAAGGGCGGCGTGCCTGTCACGCAGTACTTCGATACCGGACAAGCTGGGAACCTGCGTTTGGCGCCGAATCAGGCGGAGGTGCTGGTGGGATTGTTGTTCTAATGCCAAATGGCAGCCTCTGATAAACTTGTACGCAGATGCCAGCACCTCTGTCACAAGTTGTTCAAACCCTGCGGCAAAACGAGGTCGAACTCCATCGCCGCGGGGTGCGTCATGCGGCTGTATTTGGCTCCGTAGTCCGCGGGGAAGCCCGGGCGGCCAGCGACATCGACATCCTGATAGACCTTGACCCGGAGCGTCCGATGGGCATTTTTGAGTACGCGAGGCTCAAGCTCTACGTTGGTCAAATGTTGGGCGGAGCGGCGGATGTAGTAAATCGAAAGACTCTAAAGCCTCTCCTGCGCGACAATATTTTGCGCGAAGCCGTGAATGTATTCTAAGAATCCGTCACAGCGGCTTACGGACATCGTCGATAGCATCGAAGCAATCACCCGGTTCACGGCCGGCATGACGTTCGAACGGTTCACGCTCGATCGGAAAACAGTCTACGCTGTCACGAGGGCGTTAGAAATCATATCCGAGGCGTCACGACGACTCCCGGAGGAATTGAAACAGCGCCACTCACAAATCGACTGGATTGGGATAGCTGCCGCTGGAAACGTCTATCGGCACGAGTGTGAGGTGGTGGATGATGCTCTGGTCTGGCAAACAGTTCAGAACGACTTGCGGTCGCTGAGCGATGCAGCCCGAACGGAATTGCAGCGCCTGTCCGGGGAGAGTGGTTGACCTCACCCTTCCAGCGCCGCCTCGAAATCCGTCAGGAGATCTCGCCAGTCCTCGACTCCGACCGACACCCGCACCATCGCCTCGGTGATTCCCGCCGCGGCCGTTTCTTCCGGGGAAAATTCTGAATGCGTCGTCGTCAGCGGATGGCAGGCGAGCGTCTCCACACCCCCCAGGCTTACGGCGTTGCGCGCGATGCGCAGCCGCCGCAGGAAGTCGAAGGCCGCCGCGCGTCCGCCTTTCAGCTCCAGCGTGAAGATGGCCCCGGGGAACCGGCACTGCCGCTCGCGGATGGCGATCTGGCATTTATCCTGGAAGAGGCTCGGGTAGTGTACGCATGCGACGCGCGGGTGGTCCGCCAGCCGCTCGGCGATGCGCTGCGCGTTTTTGCTCTGGCGGTTCATCCGCAGCGTTACGGTCGGCAAGCGGCTGTCGAGCAGCCAGCACTCGTCCGGCTGCAGGATGTTGCCGAGCATGGCGCGCGCCCCGCGCAGCCGCGCGATCAAGTCGGGATCTCGCGCGAGCGCCATGCCGCCCAGCATGTCGCTGAAGCCTGCGAGGTACTTGGTCGCGGAATACACCACCAGGTCGGCCCCGAGCTGCAACGGATGCTGGAACGCCGGCCCGAGCAGAGTATTGTCCACTACCACCAGCGGACGGTCCGGATGCCGGCTCGCCGCCGTGGCCGCCGCCTCAATGTCGGTCATCCGCAGCGTGGGGTTCGCCGGCGTCTCGATGAACACCACGTGGAGCTGCTTCGCTTGGGCGATGGCGCGCTCGAGGCCCGCCGTATCTCCGGCCGCTACCGGAATGCCGCGCATCCCGAACGGCTCCAGCATCTGGTGGATCAGATATTGCGTACCGCCGTAGAGTGGCGTCGTATAGACAAACGAGGTGTTCGGTCCGCCCAGGGTGAGAAACACGGTGGAGATCACCGCCATGCCGGAGTTGAAGACCGCGGCGGCCTCCGCGCCGGGCTCGAGCGGCACAATCTGGTCCTCCAGGATCTCGGCGTTGGGATGCGAAAGGCGTGAATAGATCAGTTCCACGTTCTCGCCCGGCTCGGGCTGGGCCTTACCGAGCGCGATGTCGAAGGAGCGGACCGCCGCTTCGGGGCTCGAAAACACGTAGGTCGAGGACCGGAACACCGCAGGGCGCGCCGAACCGACCGAGAGCCGCGGGTCGAAGCCGCGGGTCAGGATGGCGGTCCTCGGGCGGACCAGGTAAGGGGATTCAACGGGACGTTTCATGGCAGGCCTCCCAAACGGGGGTCAGAGTCCCTACACTCTTCATTGTAGCCCCCGGTTCCGGCCGGGCGGCCCGGAGGCTTCCATGCACACTCCGACCCGGCGCGGCTTCCTGCACCATACCGCTCTCGGCGCGCTGCTCTGCCGTTTTGCCGCTGGCTGGCAGGGCGTGCTCCGCGCCCAGCAACCTGCCGCGCCGCCGGCAACCCCGCGCTACGATCTCGTAGTCAAGGGCGGACGCGTCATCGACCCCGCGCAGAACCTCTCCGCCCCGCGTGACGTGGGCATCACCGGGCACCGCATCGCCCGCGTGGCTACGGATATCCCGGCCACCGAAGCCCGCGCGGTCCTTGACGCTCGCGGCCAGGTTGTCACCCCGGGACTCATCGACATCCACACTCACGTCTATGACGGCGTCGCGCCGCTCGGTATTCCCGCCGACCCGAACTGCCTCGCCAAGGGCGTCACCACCGCCGTGGACGCGGGCTCGGCCGGCGCCCATACCTTCCCCGGGCTTCGCAAGTACGTCATCAACGTGGTGGACACCCGCGTCTATGCGCTGCTGAACATCTCGGTGGTGGGCCAGTCCACGCTTTCGGACGACGAGCCCTACGGCGAATTGCTCGACCTGCGTTACGCGAACCCCAAGCTCGCTGTGAGAACCATCGAGCAGAACCGCGACGTGATCCTAGGCGTGAAGATCCGCCTGACGCGTAATATCGCGGGCGACCACGACCTCGAGGCCCTGGGACTCGCGCGGGAGGCGGCGGACGCCGTCGGCTTGCCTCTTATGGTCCACATCGGGGACACGCACTCGTCACTGCCGGCGATCCTCGCCCGGCTCAAGAAGGGCGACGTCATCACCCACAGCTTTCATGGCCGTGCGGGGGGCATCCTGGACTCGAACGGCCGCCTCCTGCCGGAGGTGCGCAAGGGGGTAGCCGGGGGCGTCCACATCGACGTCGGACACGGGCGGGGCAGCTTCTCCTTCGACGTCGCGGAAAAGGCGATGCAGCAGGGGCTGCTGCCCGGTACCATCTCGAGCGACGTCCACCAGTTCAATGTGAACGGGCCAGTTTTCGACCTCGTCACCACGCTCTCGAAGTTTCTGCACCTCGGGCTTACTCTCGAACAGGTCATCGAGCGCGTCACTTCCAATGCCGCCCGGGTGTTCGGTTTTCCGCAGGGGCTCGGAACCTTGCGCGAGGGCTCCGAAGCCGATGTCGCGGTCTTCCACCTCGCCGAGGGCGACTTCGAGTTTGCGGACGCGCACGACGCGAAGCGTATCGGCCATCGCAAGCTCCAGCCCGTCGCGACCGTCAAAGCGGGTAGAATTTATGGGTCAGCCTCGATTCCCGTGGCGACCCTTTAGTGTAAGGAGTGAGGGGTTCGGTGCAGAGGTCGGGTTGTGGGGCGGTCCCCCTGGACCGCGGCCGGCGCCCTCGCCGGCCTCTTCAGAAACGGACCATGCTCACCCACCAAGGAATTTCTCCGTATGGTTCAACAGCCGGACCAGGGGGTCCGGCGCGGACGAGGGCGTCCGCCCCACTTTTAACTCCGCACGATAGGCTCTCACTTCTCATGCGACTCCGGCGCGCGCTTCTCGTCTGCCTGCTGCTGTTCACCGGCCTCGCGCCGGCCCAGAGCGATCTCCGGCCGCTCACCATCCTGCATACCAACGACCTGCACTCGCACTTTCTGCCGGATTCGCAGGGCCGGGGTGGCTTCGCCTATCTCGCCACCGCCTTGCGCCGCGAATTGAAAGACTGCCGCTCGTGCCTCGTGCTCAACGCCGGCGACTCGGCCCAGGGCACGCCCGTCTCCACGCTCTACCGTGGCCTGCCGGTTTTCGAGGTGTTGAACCTCTTCCCGCCGGAGGTGGCGACCATCGGCAATCACGAGTTCGACTACGGCTGGCAGCGCCTGCTGGATTTCGAGCGCACGGCGAAGTTTCCCATCGTCTCCGCCAACCTCGTGGACGGACAGGGTCGCTTGCTCGCCCGCCATCCGTACGTGATCCGCAACGTGAACGGCCTGCGGGTGGCGGTAATCGGCGCGCTCCTCGCCAACCTGGAAGCCGAGGTCATGCCGGGCCTGACGGGTCCGTGGCGGGTCTTGCCGGTGGTCGAGACCGTCCGGCGTTACGCGCGGGAGGTGCAAGGACGGGCCGACCTGATCGTCGTGCTGGGACACATCAGCCCGCAAGAAGAACAGCAGGTCCTGCGCGAGGCGCCGGAGGTGGCGGTGGTGGTCAGCGGGCATGTGCACACCGGTATGGAGAAGGAGTCCGTGGTGGAGGGCCGTATTCTGGTGCGCGTGCGCAGCTACGGCGAGGAGTTGGGGCGCCTCGATCTCCAGGTCGACCGGGCCGCCCGGAAAGTTGCTTCCTGGAACTGGAAGCGCATTCCCATCCGGACGGCGGACCTGGCTCCCGCCCCCGATGTCGCGCGGGCCGTGAAGGCCTGGGAGGACAAGGTCTCGAAGGTCGTCGACGTCCCGATTGGTGAGGCGAAGCGGGAATTCTCGCTGGCGGATCTCAAGGTCCTGATGGAGCAGGCCATGGCCGAGACCATGGGCGCCGACTCTGCCTTCGTGAACTTCACAGGCATCCGGGACACTCTCCCCCGGGGGCAGATCCTGGCGCGGCAGATCTGGAACATCATGCCCTTCGACAACAAGATCCTCGCCGGCACCGTAAAGGGCCGCGATTTGCCGGCCGCGATGAAAGAAGGCCGCACCATCGATCCCGACCGCGACTACACGCTGGCTGTCGACGAATTCGTGGCCGGACACCAGCAGGCGTATCTCGGCACGAAGGACCTGCAGTTTCCCCGCGTCGGCCCGCTCCATCGGGACGCGCTCATCGCGTGGATCCAGAAGAAGAAAGTGCTGGAGTAACTCAGTCCGGCCAGTTTGTCAGGCGGTCGACTGACCGGTAAAGGTCGTGGTAGGGCACGTCCTCGGCAGGGCGCTTCCCGAGCGATTCCCACATCCGCTCGCAAATGATGCCGGCTTCCTCCACCGTCAAGCGCCGCAAGTCGAGGCAAACGCGCCCGGTCCCCCCGCTGTCCGTGGCGTCCGCCACCCAAATTGGCGGCGTCCCTTCGCGCAACAGGTTCGCCAGTTGCTGTGCCGTCATGCGAGCGGTGGCGTGATCCACGGTCACCACGACCTCGTGGGCCACGGCCCCGCGTCCGGCGCGCACGGCCGCAAAATCCCCCAGCCGCGCCTCGAAAACTGCCGCTACAGCCTCGAGCCGCCGGCACTCCTCCTGCGGGTCGCGCCGGTCCCAGGCTTCGAGTGCCGCCATTAGCCCCACGATGCCCTCTTTGCCCACTTTCATCGCGCGTCCGATCCCCCAGTTCTGCAGATAGCAGGCCCGCACCATCGACTTCGACCCGCAAATCAGACCCGAGGTGGGCGCGCCCAGCACCTTGTGCCCGCTCGCGAGGACTAGATCGGCGCCCTGCTGCACAAAGGGGCGCACGTCCGGCTGGGCGGCGGCATCGACGATCACCCGAATCCCCCGTGGCCGGCAGGCCTCCACGCACTCGGCGAGCGAGAGCAGGTGCGCCTCGGCCGGCACGGCCCCGCTCACCACGTAGAGCACGGCCGCCGTCCGGGCGTTGAGTGCCGCGCTCAGGTGGAACCGGTCGCAATGGTTCGCCGTGCCGATCTCGACCACCCGAGCTCCGGCGAGGCGCAGCATCTGGCCGATCGGCGCCCCGAAGTTCACGTCGTGCGCTTTTTGCAGCACGATCTCGTTTGGCATTCCCGTCGTATCGGGTAACTGCGCGATCCGCCCGAAGTAAGGACCCGTCATGGACGCGGCCGCCGCCACCACGATCCCCGAAGCGCACGATGACGTCACGCAGCCGGCCTCGGCACCCGTCACCCGTGCGATGACGGCGCAGGCGCGGCGCTGCAGCTCGTCCAGCTCGAGGTTTATAGCCAGCGCCTCGGCCGCGGCGGCGACTACTTCCGGCGCGCAGACATTCGCCCCCACGATCGTCGGATACCCTGTGGCGTTAATCAGCGGCTCGAGGCCATACCGCTCGCGAATTGACACTCTCTTACCCTCCGGCGCACAATGGCAGACTTCTATGCTACAACCTGGCCTGACTCACGAAATCAAGCGGGTCGTCACCGCCGCGGAAACTATTCACTTCCTCGGACCCGCGGTTACACCCGCCCTCTCCACGCCCTCTATGATTATGATGCTCGAGATCACGGCGCGCGACAACGTGCTCCCCCATCTCGAGGCCGGCCAGGACAGCGTCGGCACGGTGGTGAACATCGCCCACCTCGCCGCCACGCCCCTCGGCATGCAGGTCACGTACCGCGCGATCCTGACCGCCATCGACCGGCGCCGCCTCACCTTCGCCGTCGAGGCCTGGGACGAGAAAGACAAGATCGCCGAGGGCACCCACGAGCGCTTCGTCATCGACGTGGCGCGCTACGCCGAGCGGCTGAAGGCGAAGGCGGGGGGCTAAGAATGATAGTGACATGGAGCAGATGGCCATCTCTAAATTCAAGGCCACCTGCCTGACGGTCCTCGAGCGGATCCCTCGGACACGCCGTCCGGTGCTCATCACTCGCTTTGGCAAGCCAGTGGCCGAGGTGGTTCCGCCCTCGACGCCGCCCCAGTCCCGCCGCGTGTTGGGAACTATGCGGGGAACCGCACAGATCGTCGGAGACATTGTCTCTCCGACGAGCCCGAGCAACCGCTAGCGATTCTTACCTCATCACACCCCACTTGATGGTCACGGCGTGCCGGAGGCGCCGCCGGCTGCGCAGCGAGAGCCGCTTCCATCCATTCCCCGGGCCCGGCGGGTCGATCACCATGAAATCGTCGGTCTCGAGCTGGATGATCACCGGCACGCCGGGCAGTTCTCCGGTCAGACGCCCCAGCGAGACTTGGGTCCCGTTGATCACCACGAGCGTGTTCTCGCCGATGTCGCCCGACCAGATCAGCGTGCCCGCCGAAGGTCCGGTATAGGGAGCCGCCGCGGCCGGCTGAGCGGAAGTTCCCCCGCTGCCGGCGGGTGGCGAGGGCGAGATGGGCTCCGCTCTCGGGGCGGCCGGCTCCGGCCGCTCCGGACGCAGAATCCCAATCTTGGGCCGCGGCGCGGCGGCCGGCCGGGGACCGGCCGGAACCACCGGAATCCCAGCGGCCGAATCCGGCGCCGCAGCAGTGTCAGCCGGCGGCGCCTTCGCCACCGGCTCGTCGAAATCGTCCTTGGGGATGTTAATTCTGCGCGTGGACAGCTTCCGCGCCGGCGCCTCGGGCTCGTTCGCGGGCGGAGGAGACACCGGGGAGGGCGCCTGGGACGCAACCGGTTGCGGCGCCCGCCGCGGGGTTGGCTCTTCAATCCGCATCACCGGAGGCGGCGTGGCCGGCGGCTTGGCGGTCTTCTCTGGAGGTGGACCAGGCGCGGCCACAGGCGTGGTCTCCGGCGCGGCCGGCGCCGGCCTCACCTGCGCCACAGGCGTGTTCTGCGCCTCGTGCAATGCGTACACCCGGTAGCCCAGTAACCCGATTACTCCCGCCAGCAGAACCATCGCGCCGCCCCACAGCCACGGAGCCGTCCCGCGCGGCGCAGGCGTGCCGCAACCGGGGCAAAACTTCTGCCATTCCTCGAGCGCCCATCCGCACCGCTTGCACTGCATACCTTCATTATCAACCAGACGGCTTCGCCCAGCAGAAGGCCATCGCCCACCCCTGGTACGACGCGGAGAACAAGCGTGACCTGTCATCCGCTCCAGGTCGCCAAACGTGGTCTGTTCTATTCGGCCTTTAAGATCTCTATCGCCCGCCGATGGTCGGACCCAGGCGGCAGTAAGTTTTCGACACGCCGGTCAAAGGTGGCCAACTGGCCGGTTCGCCGAATGGCCAGATCCAGGAGCACGGCGTCGGCGAGCTGGTGGTGCCCCATCACGCGCTGTCGCAGCTCGGGCAACAGGTCCGACATGCCGCTCTCGAGCGGCCAGAACTCATGATTCTCCGCCCCCAGGTTGACATCCAGCATCTGCCAGGCCTCTGCGGTGGTGATGGTCGTTTTGACAACAGCAGGTTGAGAGGACAGGCGAACGAAAGCCTGTTGGGTAAGCAGACAGGTTGCCCACCTTTGGCCTCGCCTTCGCGCCAACCACTCATGCGCCGCCTCGTGGTGCAAATGATTGGGCCACGCCAGCGCCAGGAGAACGTTAGTGTCCAGGAGCGCCACCGCCATGTCGCTCACGGGTGGGGCTTCCAGAAGCTATCGCCGGTGCGCAAGTCTTCGGACTCCAGCGCCGCCGCCACCTCTTCCGGACCAAATGTCGGAGCGCGCTCTTCCAAAGAGAAGACGTGAAATCCGTTTTTCACTTGGAGGGGCACTCGCGCTGTTGCGCCTCGCCGGGCCAGGGATGAGATTGCCTTCCCGATAGAAATCTTACGGGCCTCCGCCAGCCCGCGGGCCAGGGCTAGAACATCATCGTCGACATCTAACGTCGTCCGCATCTTGATTCTATGATGTCAGAAAGCTCATTTGATGTCAAAGGGGGCGTGGCTTGATCAAGGCTCTAAAACCGCCAGCCCGGGCGGCGCCACCGCGAGAAAATGCCGGACATTGAACGTGAGCAGGGTCGTAGCTCCGGCCTGGTACGAGCAGAGAGCGATGATGCCGTCATAAATGCGGCCGCCTCCCAGGCCGCGGGCGGCAAGATCCCGCACCGCCAAGCGGCAGGTCTCCGCCGTCATCCCGGCCAATTCGCCGGCGTCCAGATACTTCGAGAGAATCGCTGCCGCCGTTTCCGGAGAGGTGGCCAGCGGCGGCGGCAGCCGCGTGAGAACCGAGAAGCACTCGAGAAACGCGTGTCCCGCAATCACCAGCCGCTCCCCGCGAGCCAGGCGCTTCTCGTACCCGCGCACCGCCGCCTTGTGACGCTCGTGCCACTCGGCCAGGAGCGCGATCAGACAACTGGTGTCTAACGCAAACTTAACGCCGTGGGAACGCACTGGTAGTGAAACGCTCGTCCCGGACTTCTTCGAGGATGCGGTTGGCCTGTTCCTGCGTTAACGGAGGCGTACCGGGCGGAGCCGAGAGGACGTAGCGGGACCCCCGCCGCACCATACGCGCGTGACGCCGCACCGGCTCCACCTCGATGCGCCCATCGCGGTACTCCAGGCTCAGCTCCATACCGGCCTTCAAGCCGGCCCGATCCCGCAAGGTTCTGGGAATTACCAGCCTGCCCGCCGCATCTATGGTCGTGACCATACCATAAAAATACCATAATAATGGTACACGTGTGACGCCCGCTTCGGCAACTCGCGATTACGCCGGAATCCCCAACAACTTGGCGGCGTTGCCGCCCAGGATGGCGCGCCGGTCGGCATCGCTCAAGCCGGGCGCGCCGAGGACGTGATCTACGGCCGTGGAGGTCCACGGATACGGGAAGTCCGTGCCCAGCACGATTTGGCTGACGCCGCACTGCGCGACCAGATGCCGCAACGCTTCGCCGCTGAACACGAGCGAATCGAAGTAGAGCTGCTTCAAATACTCCGTGGGCTTTTTCTTTAAGGTCTTGTTGCACTGCTCGGGAAAGGTGAGACAGCCGTGGTCCGACCGGTCGGCGTAGGACGGCAGGTAGCCGCCGCCATGGGCCGCGCAGATTTTGAGCTTGGGAAAACGGTCGAGCGTGCCGTCGAAAATCAAATGCGAGAGGGCAATTGTCGTGTCCAACGGATTTCCAATCACGTTGCCCAGCACGCCGTTTCCCCGCAGCCGGGCGCTTAGCCCCGGAACTCCCTGCGGGTGTATGAAAACTGGGATCTCCAACGCCTCCGCCTTGGCCCAGAAGGGGTCGAACCGGGGCGAGGCCAGTTCCTCGCCATTGACGCTGCCACCGAGGGAGGCGCCGCGCAGCCCGAGTTTCTTGACCCCTGCCTCCAGTTGCTCGGCGGCCAGCTCCGGATGCTGCAGCGCCACCGAAGCAAAGGCCACGAAGCGATCGGAGTGGGCGGCACAAAACTCCGCCAGCTTCTCGTTCTGCATCCGAATCAGCTGGCGGGCCAGGTCCGGCTCGGCGGCGTACCAAAACGGATTGACGCTGAGAGCCTCGACGTCGATGCCCTGTTCGTCCATCTGCCGCAAGCGGTCGGTTCCCAGGATCTGGGACCCGCCGGCGGGCGTCGTGCGGCCCAGCAGCTCCATCACGCCCGGCAAGACACAATGCGAGTGAAAGTCTATGACCTGGACCCGGCGTCCGCCCACCATCACCTGCCGGCGTCCCCCGGCCCGGCTGGCCTGCGGAGGCGGGTGCGCCGCCGCCAGACGGCGGCCGGCGAAAACAGCTCCCGCCATCGCGCTCGCGGCGTGCTGAAGGAACTTCCTGCGATTGGGCATGATCATCTCCGGTGCGCGACGTTCAGTGTAGCGTGCCGGAGGTGATAGGAAGCAGGGCTGCGACCGACTTATTTCTTGACCTTGACCGGCGCTTCCAGGCGGAAGCTCAGGCGGGTCTCGACCGGTATGACGATATTCTTCTTGCCGGTAGCATAGGCCCCGCCCGTACCGGCCGCCGCGCCCACGCCCGCTCCTATCAAAGCGCCGGTGCCACCGCCGGCCAGCGCTCCGATCAAGGCGCCGCCGCCCGAGCCGCCGCCGATGAGGGCCAGGTTGCGCTTCTTATGCGAACTCGCCGCGCGGCTCACCGTGGTCGTGTTGATCTGGTAGGAGTCGCCTTCCCACACCAGCGTATCGAGCGTAAGGGCCAGGCGCGCCGGGGTCTTCAGCCGCCCCGAAGGCACCGCTTGTGTGACGTGCCCGTGGACTATCGCGCCCTTGGGCACTACTACCTTCTCGCCGGCCACGATCGGCGTGTCCAGCGTGGCCTCGAAGTCGTCTCCCGCACGGCTTGCGGCGGAGCCTATCGACTGGTTGAGGCGCACTTGCAGCTCCGTCCCCGCCGGGAGGTGCACTTCCGACCGGATCGCCGAGCGCAGCTTGGCCGCGAGCGACTTCTCCTGCTCGGGGCCTGCGGCGGCCGCGCTGTCCGGCTTCGGCTGGCTGCTGCAGCCGGCGAGCCAAGCGAGGCTCGCAATTACTAGTGCGGCGTTTTTCATTCGCATGATCGGTCCCTCTGCCGCTTCAGGTGGCAACCGCGGGTCCAGTCGTACAAATCTTTATTTTGCTATAAGTTACGTGATGCCATAGCCCTGCCGAACAGGTAAGAATTACCTGCTGCCGGGAATTCCTTCTGGGCCGGTCACGGCTTTTTGAGAATTTCTTTAGCCATGTTTTCAACACCTTGACTCGCGCGGGGCCCGCAAACAGAACTTTCCACCCTTACTCTGGAATTAGAGGGGGATCCTTCCCCAAGGAAACCCCGGCCGCAACAATGGGCGATCCGATTATCATTCCGGATCTCTGCTTCTAGCAGAGCCGGAACAATTCGGCAAACCTGCGTTGCAATTCAAACCTGTAGAGGTTGCCCGGCATCTCGCGCCGGCGCCGTCGCCAGGCCGGACATGGCCGAGCTTCGCGCGCGGGCCGGCGCAAACGCCGGAAAAAAAGGGGGATTCACTTGCCTTTTGGCAGTTAAATCCCCCATAATCTCGCCGTGGGGAGAAAAGGCGAGTGGCTCTTTGGAAAAGGGAGCTGCTGGATAGTATTTTGGCTGGCGCTCAATTCTCAATATTTTTCTGCGCCACCTCTGGTTCTCTCCGCCGCCGACCTGCCCGCCTGGGAGACGCATTCTACCGAAGCCCGTAGGGCCTTCGATCAAAGCCTCTATCTCGAGGCTCTGGGTGGCTACCGCGCGGCGCTGGCGGACGCGGAGGCGGCCGGCGAGCCCCCCGGCGTAACGGGCCGGATCCGCAACAGTGTGGGCGCCTGCTGGTTGGGGCTTGGCAACTATCAGGCCGCGCTCTCGGAATTTCTCCGCGCCTTGCCGTTGGTGGAACAAGCCGGCGACGCCGAGCGACAGGCGGCGGTCGAGACCAACATCGCTTCGGTGTATTTTTTTCAGGGCGACCGGGAGAATGCGCATCGTCTCTACCGCCGCGCGCTCGATAATTTGCAAAAACGGACTCCCTTACCGGATTCAATGGCGCGGATTAAGCCTCTAATTCTGGCGAATTTAGGGGCTCTCGAACGGCTGGACGGCCGCTACCGCCAGGCGCTCGATTATGAGCAGGCGGCCCTGGCGGAGGCTCCGGCCGGCGCCGACCCGGCCCGCTGGGCGGGAGTGTACGACCTGCTCGGTCTCACCCGCCTCGATCGGCGGGAATATCCCCAGGCTCGGGAGGCCTTTGAGCAGGCCCTGCGGCTGCGCCAGCCTCTCGGCGACACGGCGCGTTCCTGGATGTTTCTGGGGCGCCTGGACCTCGCCAGCGGCCAGGCCGCCGCCGCGCTCAGGCCTTTCGACCGCGCCGCCACCGAGGCCCGCCGGATCGACGATCGCCGGACGCTGTGGCAGATCCTCTACTGGCGCGGTACGGCCTGGCGCCGCCAGGGACGGCAGCAGGAAGCCGCCGCGGATTTGGGAGAAGCCGCCGGCGTGCTCGAATCCTTGCGGGCGAGCGTGATTCCGACCGACGGCCTGCTGGTGCAGTTCGAGTCCCAGTATCACGACGTGTTCGAGGACTGGGCAGACTTATTGTGCGAAACGGCGGCGGAGGCTGGAGACGCGGTCGCGGCCGCGGCGTTTCAGGCCGTCGAATCCGGACGCGCTTACAGCTTGCGGGCCCTGCTGGCGCGCCGTCCGGACCCCCCGGACGCCTCCGCCCCCACGGTGTGGAGGCAATACCAGGACCGCTTGCGACGGCTGGAGCAAGTGCGCGCCCGGGCGCGCGCCGCCGGTGATCCCGCGCCGTGGCTGGCTCGGGTGGGCGAGGAAGAAGCGGCGTTACGGGATCTGGAAGCTCGCCTGCGTGTCGAGGAGCCGGTGCTCTCGAACGCCCTCTTCGCTCCGGCTCTGACCTTGCCCGAGACCCAGGCTCTGCTCGGCCAGCAGGATCTGCTGCTGAGCTTCTACGTCCGCCCGCGCGCCGCCTGGCTATGGGCCGTGACCCGCCGCCAGGCCCGCTTTTACCGCCTCGCGCCGCCCGCGACCTGGACGCCGGAAGTGCGCCGCTTCCTGAGCGCGCTGCGCGAGGGCGGCGATACGAAGGGGCCCGGACGCCACCTCTACCGCGCGCTGCTCGGTCCGGTCGACCCGGAACTGCTGGCGCGGCGGCGCTGGATGGTAGCCGCCGACGGCGAGACGGCGCTGCTGCCGTTTGCGGCGCTGCCGGCCGCCTCCGGGCGCTACTTGATCGAGGAGCGGGCCGTGAGCTACACGCCGGCGGTGTCGGTGCTGCCGGGTTTGCGCGAGCGGGAGGCCTACCCCTACGAGCGCGATTTTCTCGCTTTCGCCGATCCCATCGTGAACAACGCCGATCCGCGTCTGGCGGCGCGGCGCGCGGCCGCGCCGGGCGAGGCGCTGCTGCCGCGCCTGGCGTCGAGCGCCGCGGAGGCGCAGGCGTGCGCGCGGCTGTTCGGCGCGGCCCACTCCACCGTGCTGACCGGGGCGGCAGTCTCCGCGAGCGGGCTGCGGCGGCAGGCCGCCGCCGGTTACCGCTATTGGCACCTCACCTCCCATGTGATCGTCGATGATGAGCGGCCCAACTCGTCTTTCATCGCCCTGAGCCTGCCGGAGAAGCTCACGGTGCTCGAGGTGCTGAGCCTGCCGGCCCGCGCCGAAATGGTTACTTTGAATGGCTGCGAATCGGGAGGGGGCAAGCTGCTCCCCGGTACCGGGGTGCTCGGGCTGACACGCGCTTTTCTGGCCGCCGGGGCCGTCTCGGTGCTGGCCACCCGATGGCAGATCCCCGACGAGAGCGGGGCGCTCGTCCAGGCCCTTTACCGGAACCTGCTGGCCGCGGGATCCTGCCGCGCGGGCCGCTCCGAGGCGTTACGGCAGGCCCAGCTTGAGATGCTGCGCGCCGGAGGCTGGCGCTCCGAACCACGCTACTGGGCGGCCTACTTCCTTTCCGGCTGGCCGGGCCCGGACTCTTGCACCGGCTCGGATCACCGAGGTGCACTCTGAACTCTGCAACAGGGTCGGCCACCCGGGACGAAGCCGCCGGCTGGGCGCGCATCGTGGCCCAGATTGAGGCGCGGGAAACCACCGGCCAGACGGCGCTCTACGAGTCCTTTGGACGCGGCTTGCGATTCTACTTCTCCCACTACCTCCAGCGCCAGGACGTGGAGGACCGGGTTCACGACACGCTCGTCGCGGTCGTCTTTGCCCTGCGCCACAATCACTTGCAGGAGCCGGCGTGCCTGCCGGGATACGTGTATACGATCGCCCGGCGTCAGGTGGCGGCTTACATCGCGGAGGCCGTTCGCAACCGAACGGAGTCCGCGGATCTCACGGCGGCGGCCGGGCTGCGGCAAGGCGGGCCCAACCCGGAGGAGCAGGTCATCGACAAGCAGCAGCGCGAGATGGCACGGCAGTTGTTAGCCAGCCTTCCCGAGATCGACCGGCAGATCCTCCTGCGGTTCTACTACCAGGGGCAGTTGCCCGAGCAGATCTGCACCGAGTTGAGGCTGACCGATACGCAGTTCCGCCTGCGGAAGAGCCGGGCCAAGAAGCGCTTTGAGGAGCTGGTCCGGAAGACCTTGAGACGGGAGCGACTATTCTCCGCATTTCTGGTGAGACAAGAGGCCTCCCCAGAGCACTGAATATTTGTCATGACGCACGCCGATATCGAAACCCAGGAAATCATCGACCGCTACTTGCTTGGCAAGCTGCCCAGCGAGTTGCAGGAGCAGTTCGAGCAGCACTTCCTGGCCTGCGCGGATTGCCTCGAAAAGCTCGAATCGAGCCGGCCGGCGCTGGGCCTGATCGCGGCCAGCCGGGTAAGCCCCCGGCCCCGGTGGTTCACGGCCCCCGCCTGGGGTATGGCAGCGATGATCGCCCTGGCCGTGTGGGTGACGGCGGGACGATCGCCCGCCCCGCCTAGGCCGGCCCCGGCCGCAGTCGAGGCCGCCCCGGAACCGTTGATCGAGCTCAGCACCTTCCGCGGCGGCGGGCCGGCGAGAGGACTGCGCCGGGACCAAACCGCCGGCCCCTTCAGGCTGCTGCTGGACCTCCAGAGTCTAGATACCTATGACTGCTACTCGGTCGAGATAGCGAGCGAGCAGGGCGCCGCCGTTTGGTCCCGTGGCGGCCTCCAGCCGGCGAGCGACCGAGCGCTCGAGGTACAGGTGGAGGGCTTACCTCTGGAGGCCGGGCAGTATTGGGTGCGGCTCGCGGGCTTCGGCAGCGCCGCCGGGCCGGCACTGGTACGCGAGTACTCGCTGACCGTCCAGCCTTGAAGCGGCAAATGGCGTGGTAAGATCCCTAGATCGAGCCGCGGCCATGATCACCGAAACTAAAACCCGGCGTATAGAACCGGATCTGACAGTAGTCGAGATTTCCGGGCGCCTGAACCTGGGCAATACGCTGCTTTCCATCGAGAACTCCATCGAGCGCCTGATCGCGGAGGGGGCCCGCAAGCTGATCGTCGATCTCACCGGCCTGGACTATATCGATAGCGCCGGCATCGGGGTGCTGGTGAGTTGCAGCGGGCACGTCGAGCAGAGCGGCGGACGGATGCGCATTGCCGGCGCTCACGGCATCGTCGCCCGGGCCTTCGAGCTGGTTCACATGGACCGCATCGCCCCACTCGATGCGGATGTCGAATCGGCTAGCCGCCAGTTGTCGGTGGGCGGCGCCGCGGTGTGAGCGCTACTCTAACAGGCTAAAGCGGCGGCTCCATCGGAAGGGCGAGGGGCGGCTCGAGCAGGAAATCGAGGCCCTGCATCTCCCCCACCGCTTTCCGCACGGCGCGCTCGGTGGTCGGCTCGAGGGTGATCACGAAAGGCAAATCCTCTTTATTGGGACACGGTTCCTGGAGCACGGCCTCGAGACCAATGCGGGCCGCGGCCAGGATGGAGGCGAGCGCGGCGATGATGCCCGGACGGTCCACGACACGGAACCGCAGGTAGTAAGGCCGCACCTGGTGCTCGATGGAGATCGGCGCGTATTCGCGCAGCCGGTCGTGGGCGAAGGGCGAGACGCGCTCGGGGTTGCCCTTGGCGATCTCGCGCGCCACGCGCATCAGGTCGCTCACCACGGCCACGCCGGTCGGCTGTGGGCCGGCGCCCCGGCCGTAGTAGAATGTGTCGCCGCCGTGGACGCCTTTCACCCAGATGGCGTTGAACGCGCCCTGCACGTGCGCCAGGATAGTACCGAGCGGGACCAGCGCCGGCCGTACCGAAAGCAGCAGTCCGGCCTGCGTCTGCTGGGCCATGCCGATGAGCCGGATGGTGTGGCCGAGGCGGTGGGCATAGGAGAAGTCCATCGGCGAGATGCGCCGGATGCCTTCGAGGTAAATGTCGGAGGGCAGCACGCGGACGCCGTAAGCGAGCGCCGCCAGGATCGCGAGCTTCGAGCGCGCGTCGTAGCCGTCGATGTCGGCCGAGGGGTCGGTCTCGGCGTAACCCAGCCGCTGCGCCTCGGCCAGCACGGTCTCGAGGGGCGCCCCGTGCTTCTCCATCTCGGTGAGGATGAAGTTACAGGTGCCGTTGAGGATGCCGAGCAGGGTCTCCACGCGGTCGCCCGAAATGCCCTCACGCAGCACGGTGTGAATCGGGATGCCGCCCGCGACGCTCGCCTCCATGGCGAGGCAGATCCCCGCGCGGATGGCGGCGTCCCAGATCTTCGGCCCATCGGCCGCCATCAGCTCCTTGTTGGCGGTGACGACGGACTTGCCGTGGGCGATCGCGGCGCTCACGATCTCCGCCGCGACGCCCGTGCCGCCGACCAGCTCCGCCACGATGTGGATCTCCGGGTGCTCGACGATATCCTGCCAGCGGGTGGTGCGCAACACGTTGGGGAATAGCGCCGCAGCCGCCGGGGGGCGCTCGGCGAGCGAGCGGGAGCAGATGGCGCGCACCTGAAGATCGAAGCCGAGCTTCTCGCGGATCTGCCGGGCGTTCTCGTGCAGGATCGTGAGGGTGCCGCTGCCGACATTACCGAGGCCTACGATCCCGATATTGATGGGGGGCATAAAAGGACGGGCGGCATAAAGGGTCATTCTAGCGTGTGCGGTGCTTGACCTGCGGGCTATGATGGGGGGCAGGAGAAGCCTCATGCGGCTCATCGCCATCTTCGCTTTGGCTGTGGGGCTGGGTCTCGGGCTCCTGGGTCTCGGGCTTAATGCCCAGTTCGGCCGGCGCGGCCAGCACGAGCAGGACAAAGACGAGATGCGGCTGCCCGACGGCAAGTCGCAGAAGATCGAGATCCTCAAGGCGGAACACAAGAAGTCGAAAGAGGACGCCGCCGAGCTGCTGACGCTCGCCCAAGAGCTCAAGGAAGAAGTCGACAAGGACCCCTACCAGGTCGTCAACCTGCGGCTGATCAAGAAGGCCGAGGACATCGAGAAGCTGGCGCGCAACATCAAGAACCGGATGAAGCGCTACTGAGCCTCCCTCACATTTTCACCACGCGGCCCGTCTCGGCCGCTTCCCGCGCCCGCAGCAGGATCTCACTCACCCGGTAGACATCCGCAAGCGGCAAGTGGTGCTTTCGGCCGTTATAAATCGAGTCGAGGAAATCGGCAAAGAGCGGGGAATGCTGGGGCAGGTCGGTGACGCGATGCAGCTTCTGGGAGGCGGTGATGAGCGTGACGTCCCCGCCCTCGCGGAACTCGGCCACGCCCTTGGTTCCGGCCAGACGCAGGAGGTCATCGCCGTGCGTGGGGGCGGTTTCGGGACGCAGGAAGTCCATGCGGAGGTCGGCGGTGCCACGGTTGTCGAGGCGGAAAATGATGGCGGTGTTGTTCTCCATGTCGCCCAGCGCCGGGAAGCCCGTGGTGGATTGAAACGCCGCCGTCTCGACGAAGTCGCGCCCGCTCGTCCAGCGCATCAGGTCGATCATGTGGGCGCCGATGAACGGGATGGTGCCGCCATAGCTCGCGCGTCGCCGCATCCACTGAGGGCGCGAACCCAGCTTGTAGGACTTCTGCGCGCCGAGCGCGACCGGCTCGCCGATCTCGCCGGCTTCGACGAGCGCGCGCATGGCGAGATACGGCGGCTCGAAGCGCATGGGCAACAGCATGGTGAGGCGCGTCCCGTAGCGCGCGACGGCCTTTTTCACGGCGTCGAGCTCGTCGAGCGAGATCGCGAGGGGTTTCTCGCAGGCGACCGCGAGACGTCGCTCGGCGCAGGCGATCGTGGTAGCCGCGTGATCGGCGTTCTCGTTGCAAATACAGACAGCGTCGAGTTTCTCCGCGTCGAGCAGGCGGCGGTAGTCATCATACAGTTTTGCGCCCGCCAGGGCCGGGTTCGAGGCAACGCGCGGGCGGTCGCTCTCTTTGGCCGTAGCCACGGCTACCACCTGGATTTCAGGCGTGACTTTGACGGCGTCCGTTACCTCACCGAAGTGGCCGTCCAGGCCGATGATGCCGACGCGCACCGCCCTCGGCAGCTTCACACGAGGCGGCTCGGCCGCGAGCAGGCGGGCGGCGCCGGCGGCTCCGGCTTGCAAAAGGGCACGACGGGTCCAAGGGCTGGTCATGGCGGAATTCTACCGCAAAAGGGGGGTCGTCTTGCGGCCCGTTCACCGGTAATGCGAAGATGCAAGTAAGGGTATGGGCTTCCGTACGATGCCACGCCGCGTGATCCCTTTGCTGGCGGTGCTGGCGTTCCTGCCGGCCTGTTCCGGGCCCCGCCCGGTCGAGGCGCAGCGCAAGCAGAAAGAGGTCCTGGACCTTGGCAAGGTCACCCGCAAGCGCCAGATCGCGCCGCTCTTCAGCGCCGAGAATGCCGGGTGGCTATCGCGCCCGGACCGGGAGAAGACCGAGCAGCCGGACAAGGTTCTGGACGCGCTGCAGATTCCGCCGGGGGCGACCGTAGCCGACGTCGGCGCCGGAACGGGTTACTTCACGTGGCGCCTGGCCCAGCGGGTGGGACCGAAGGGGAAGGTCATCGCCGAGGACGTCCAGCAGGAGATGCTCGACATGCTGGCGGCGAATTTGAAGCAGCGCAACCTCCACAACGTGGAGTTGGTGCTAGGAGGCATGCGGGACCCGCGGCTGCCGGAGAACCGCCTCGACCTGGCGCTGCTCGTGGATGTCTACCACGAGTTCTCCGAGCCCGAGGAGATGGCCGCGGCGATTCGGCGGGCGCTCAAGCCCGACGGCCGGCTGGCGCTGGTGGAATACCGCAAGGAGGACCCGAGCGTCCCCATCCTGCCGTTGCACAAGATGAGCGTCGAGGAGATACGCTCGGAAATCGAGCCGCTCGGTTTCGAGCTCGACCAGCGCCTGGAATTCCTGCCCATGCAGCACCTTCTGGTGTTTAAGAAGAAAGCGCTGCCCTCGGAAACCCCCGGGGCGAAACCGTAACAGAGCCGCGACCGGGAGGGAGCGGTCCCTAGCGGCGTTCGCCCGCCGTGACGACATCGGCGGGGCGGTCCTGCTCGAGGATCTTCTTGGGCCAGACCTCGCGCACCGTTTCCACCACCGCGTGGAGCATGAGGTAGCCCTCGCCACGGTCGATGTGGCGGGAAATCTCCATCCAGCTAGCCTCGAGGGGCGGGCTCAGCGGAATCCGCACGGTCCAGCAGTTCTCCCGGGAGATATGGCGGCCGGGCTCATGAAGCCAGGATTCGTAGTGCGGTCCGCCCGCCACGGCGAGCTCGACGTAGTCAAAGCCGAGGTCGCGCATGGCCTCCACCGTCAGCCGCCAGCATTCGTCGAGCGAGCCGGCGCGCTCGAGAGCCCAGCGGTAGGCGCGCACCTTGGTCTGAGAGGCGATGAGCTGGCGCACCGTGCCGCTGAGAATGATCTTGCGGGCCTCGGAAAACTCGGCATAGCCGAGGTGCTGGATGCCGATCCAGGAAACGGCGCAGAACAGGATGATCACCAGGCCCGGGTAGCGGAACTCCGGTACCACGGTGAGGAGCGAGATCATGGCAAAGACGCTCGTGACGCCGTAAATCAGCAGCACGGCGCGCCGGGGCGTGAGACCCAGATCGAGCAGGCGGTGGTGAATGTGGCCGCGGTCGGCGGTGAAGATGGGGTCCCCGCGCAGGAAGCGGCGCGCGACGGAGATGCCGGCCTCCAGAATGGGGAAGGCCAGCGCCATCAGCGGGGCGGTCATACCCAGCAGCGTGACCGACTTCTGGTACCAGAAGATGCCGTAGACGCCCAGCAAAAAGCCGATGGTGAGGCTGCCGCTGTCGCCGAGGAACATGGAGGCCGGGTTGAAGTTGAAGCGGAGAAAGGCGAGCAGCGCTCCGGCCAGGCAAGCGGTGAGGAGCGCGAGCACCACGCCCGAGGGCACTTGCAGCGCCGCCACCAGCATCGTGCAGGTGGCGAAGAAGCCGACGCCCGACGCCAGGCCATCCATGCCGTCGATGAGGTTGAAGGCGTTGGCGCAGCCCACCAGCCACACGACCGTCACAGGGAAACTGAACCAGTGAGCCTGAATGGCACCCAGGCCGAAGAGGTCGAAGATACGGACTCCGTGCCAATAGACCCAGGCCGCGGCGGCGAGTTCCCCGGTCAGCTTCTGCCAGGGCTTCAGATTGAACAGGTCATCCAGGACGCCTACCACGAAGATCAGCGCCGCCCCCGGCAGCAGGGGCAGCAGCAAGGGCAACTGTGCCCGGAAGGCATCGGCGCCGGAGAGCGGCAGCCAGGCGAAGACCGCCAGGGAAAGAAACATCGCGGCCAGGATCGGCACGCCTCCCAGGCGGGGGATCGGGGTCCGGTGGAGTTTGCGGCCGCCATCCGGACGGTCGAGCACGCCGGCGCGCAGCAGGAAATTGCGCACTAGCGGCGTGAGAAAAAAACAGATCAGGAAGGAAAAGCTCGCCAGGAAGATCAGACTGAACATGACGTCCTATGCAGCAAGCACCGACAAAACCGGCTCAATTGTAACGTACTTCCACCGGCCGGACCATAGCCGGATCGATCTGGATGGCAATAGTACCGGCGGGACCTTCGAGCCAGATACGGTCCGGTTGGGTCGAGATGGACACTGGCTGGGGGCCCAGAAAATAGCCTGTGCGGGTGGGAAGGGGAACGTCGCCACGCAGCACCAGGGTGCGCGACGGCTCGGAGACGCCGAGGCGGGGGGAGCAGGCGTCCGAGATAATTTCGGGCGGCGCGCTCGCCCCAAAGGGAACCACCGCCCAGCCGAGCGGGCGCAGGCAGAGGAGACCGGCCTCCAGGGACGGCTCGAGCCCCGGAGCGAAATGCAGGAAGCTCTCGAAATGGTGCTGGCCCGCACCTAGCAGGTCGTCGACGACCAGCCAGCCGAGGTCCGGCAGGCATAGGATCGTGCGGCGGTGTTCCACGCCGAGGCGGCGGTAGCCGTCGTGGGAGGCCGAAATAACTTGGAAGCGGGGCGCGCGGATTTCCTGTACTGTTGAGACCCAGGCCCGGCGGCCGACGCGAAAACCGCCCCAGGGCTGGAACTGGTCCTGGCCGTCCACGCGGACGGTGCTGTGGGCGGCGGTGGACCGCAACTGGTCGCGGCGGGGACCCGGGTCGTAGGTCTCGGTGCCGGAATCGGTCACGATGCGGGTGGATCCGGCGGAGAGCTCAAACGAGAAAATGCCGGCGTGGTGGTGGGCGGGGTTGGGCTCGGCGCCGGGGGCGCCATAGTCGGCGAGCAGGCGTCCGTGGGGACTCTCGAGAATGTAATAGCCGCTGGCAGGAAAGGAAAGCGGGGCGGACGCGGGCGGCGGGGGGGCGGGGTCGGGCTCGATGGAGTCGTGAAACAGTGGGAAGCTGCCATCCGGATGCCGCAGGGCGCGGTGGAACCCGGTCATGCGCTCACAGGCGTCGCGGAGTTGCGGTGGTACGGGCAGATTCGCGCCGGAGAGCAAGGCGATCGCGTCCGCCACCAGGTTCGTCATGCGCAGGTGGTAATAGGGAGCGCGCTCGTAATGGCCACCGTCGGTGAGGACCTGTTCGTTAAGTTCAGCGAGCAGCAGGTCGAGGCCGCGGCGTCGCCAGCGCTGGGCGGCGGGGCCGTCGAAGCGAAAGCCGGCGGCCAGCAGGGCGCGGAGATTTTCGAGCAGGTGATTGCCGCCGAGGTGGAACTCGAGGTTGCGCTCGAGAAACGCGGCTTGCGTGGCGACCGACCGGGCGACGGCCTCGGGCATCGTGGGACCGAGCGAGCGGATCCAGTTGACGATGCGCAACGAGGCCGGATAGGGGTGCCAGGAAGGCCACGCGCCCGGCGGATTGGCGGCGATCCAGCTATCGATCTGGCGCAGCAGACGCTCGCGGGGGGTGTGCGGCGCCCAGTCGAAATAGTGAAGCTGGAACAGGCTGAGCAGCGAGCGGCCGGAGGGATGCCAGTCGGGAGGCTCGGCTGGCTCCGGCGCGGTCGTGGCGGGCGCCCCGGCCGGCCAGGAGAAATCCGGGCGCGGTCGGCAGGAGCGGGCCGCGGGCTCGCACCAGGCGCGAACGGCAGCGGGAAAACGAGGGTAAAGCCGCCAGCCGAGCGTGTAGCGCACGCGGCCGAGAAGCTGACGTGGGGGCTGGTAGCGAAGGCTATACCACCAGGCCGCGAGGCGGTCGGACGCCTCAGCCATGGGTGGCAACCGGCTCCGGGAGGCCGCGCGCCGGCTGCGCGGGAGAGAGCAGGTCCAGGTATTCGGCGGCACGCGCGCGGTAGGAGCAATGACGGAGCGCGTAGTCGCGCCCGCTCGCGCCTAGGCGGCGGCAGAGGGCGGGATCGTCCGCGAGGCGAGTGACCGCCTGGGCCAATTCGGCGGGCGATTCCGGCTCGCAGAGCAGGCCGGCCCCAGCGTCGGAAACCAGGCGCGCCGCCTCCCCGCGCACCCCGAGCAGCAGTGGGCGTCCGGCAGCCATGATCTCGAACATCTTGGAGGGCAGCACAGTCTCAAAGAGCGGCGAACGCGCCAGATGCACGATCGAGGCGTCGGAGCGGGCGAGGAAAGCCGGGATCGCGTCCCAGGGCTGCTGGTCGAGGATCGTCACGTTTTCGAGGCCGCGCTCCTGGCGCTCGCGCCGCAGGTTTTCGCGCTCGGCGCCGTTGCCGATGACCACGAAGTGGACGTCGCGGCGGGAGCGGAGGATCTCGGCCGCCTGCAGGATGGTCGTGACGGAGTGCGCCATGCCGAGGGTCCCGATGTAAGAGACGACAAACTTTCCGTCCCACTCGGGCCGGCCGGCCGGCGCCACGTCGGGCCGGAACTTTTCGGTATCGACGCCGTTCTTCACCACCGCCAGACGCGCCGGGTCGAGTCCGCGGGCCTCGAGAGTCCGCCGGAATTCGTCGCTGACCAGCACGATCTTCCAGGCCTCGCGGTAGAGGCGGCCGGCGACGCGGTCGAGCGAGCGGTAGAGGGCCGAGTCGGGAGCGCAGGCCTTCACGGCCGCCAGCGATTCGGGCCAAAGATCGCGCACTTCGAGTACAAACCGGGCCCGCCGGCGGCGCGCAATGAACGAGGCTGCGAGGGCGCAGAGCAATTGCGGCGACGTGCCGATCACCACCTCGGGCTCAAAGTCGAGCAGCGTCCCGGCGAGCGAAGCCGAAGCGCAGAAGCTCGCATAATTGAGCGACCGGCGGACCACGCCCCGGTTGGCGGCCGGGTAAAGCCAGGTGCGGTAAACGGGGACGCCCTGGTGCTCCTCGCGGACGAAGCCGCGCCACCAGC
Source organism: Terriglobia bacterium (assembly GCA_041482115.1). Classification (GTDB taxonomy): domain Bacteria; phylum Acidobacteriota; class Terriglobia; order Bryobacterales; family JACQDG01; genus JBGPDC01. Next base: position 79,940 of record JBGPDC010000001.1, read on the forward strand.
GGCCGCGATACCCCGGGTAGAGCTGGCCGCCCGGGTGGTTGGGAAAGCCGGTGAGGACCCGCGCGTCGTGACCCGCTTCGCGCCAGCAACGGGAAAACTGTGAGACGCGCGCCGAGGGCGCCCCCATCTCCGGCGGGAAGTACTGGCTTACGTAGAGAAGGCGCATGGCTCACCGGTGCGGAGCGAGCGCAGGGCGGCAAAGGTAGCCCAGGTAGTGCGGGCGAGACTCGAGAATTCGATCGGAGCAGGCCCGCCGCGGCGCACGGCGTCGAGAAAGGCGGCGACTTCCGCGCGATGGCCTTTGTCCTGGTGGCCGCTCTCGAGCGCGCGGCGTTGGCTGCCCTGGTGGACGGTGGCGGAACGGAAATCCTCCATCTCAATGACCAGATCGCAGGCGTAGATCTCCAGGCGCTCCTTGCTGAGACGGGCGCGATTGCTGGTGAGGTAGTCGATCGCGGCCGAGGAGCCGTCTTCGAGCGAGAGATGCACTTGGAGGTCGCCCGTGGCCGAGCCCGTCGCGAAGACTTTGGCCGGCAGCGCGCCTGCCAGGAACGAGACCAGGTCGATAAAATGGCAAACCTCACCGACCACGCGGCCCCCCTCCGAGGGACGCTCGAGCCAGTGGCCGGTGGGGAGGGGTCCGGCGTTCACACGATAGTGGAAGCGCAGCGGCGCGCTGCGTGTCAAGAGCAGATCGCGAGCCGCCCGGGCGAAAGCCGAGAAACGGCGGTTGAAACCGGCCAGCAGCAGGCGTCCGGATCTTTCCTGCGCTACAGCTATTTCTTCCAGCTCGTCCTCGCGCACGCACAACGGCTTCTCGACGAAGACGTGGAGTCCGCCGGCCAGCGCCTGGCAGACCAGCGCGGCGTGGGTGGAGTGGGGCGTCGCGATGAAGACCGCGTCAAGATTCGCCTCGCGAAAGACGTCCTCCGCCGCAGTGGCCACAGTCGCGAAACCGAACTTCGCGGCGACTTCGCGGGCGCGAACCGGACCAGCGGAAGCCAGGGCAGCCAACCGCAGATCCGGCTGGGCGGCGAGCGCCGGAAGCAGCACGGTGCGCGCGAAAGAGCCGGCGCCCAGGAAACCGATCGAGAGCACGCCAGGACGCGGAGCCGGCGCCTCCTGCAAGACCAAGCGGCGCACGGGTGGCGCGGCAGTCTCCGGGTAGTGGAAGACGATGCCGAGGTGCGGGGTCTGGCTCAGCAGCAGGTCGTAGGCGGCGGCCGCGTCGGCGAACTCGAAGCGATGACTGACCAAGTGGTCGAGCCGTATGCGGCCGCGGGCCAGCAGGTCGAGGAAAGCCTCGAGGTTGCGGGTCTGGGTCCACCGGACGTAGGGATACGGATAGTCGCGCCCTTCCTCTTCAAAGCTCGGGTCGTAGCGGCCGGGTCCGGTCGAGCGGGATACCACGAACTCCAGCTCCTTGAGGAAGAACTCGTGGCGGGGGAGATCGGTCTTGATCAGACCTACGGCAACGATGCGCCCCTTCTCGCGCGCGAGCTGGGCGGCCAGCTCGACCGGCGCGTTCGAAGAAGAGTCGGCGCAGATCAGGACGGCATCGGCGCCGTACCCCGTCCCCGTAACGGCGGCAGGATCGGCCTCCGGGAGTTGGCCGTTGGTGAGGGCGACAGCGGCTCCCGCCAAGCGGGCCAGCTCCACGCGGCTCGGGTCCAAGTCGATCGCGATGACGCGGCAGCCGGCGGCGAGCAGCAATTGCACGGTGATTTGGCCCAGCAGTCCTAGACCGATGACCGTGGCGGTTTCGCCCAGCGTGACCCGGGAAAGACGCACGCCCTCGAGCGCAATAGCCCCGAGCGTGGTAAAGGCCGCTTGCTCAGCCGGGACTCCGGCGGGTACCCGGGCCACGAGCGTCCTCGGCATAGCGACCAGTTCGGCGTGAGAGGCGTAGTCCTGGCCGGCACAGGCGACGAGGTCGCCGGGGCGCAGGCCCTCCACCTCCGGGCCCACCTCGACCACCAGGCCGCAGGAGGCATAGCCCAACGCGACGGTCTGCTGGGTCTTGTCCCGCACGGCGCGGACGGTAGCAGCCAAGCCTTCCCTTTGGAACTTAGTGACGACGCGCGCGACCAGATCCGGCCGCTCCAGTGCGGTGCGGAGCACGGACTGGCGTCCGAGCTTGAGCATGTGGCGCTCGGTGCCGGCGCTCAGGGCCGAGGCCACGGTCCGCACCAGCACTTCTCGCGGGCCGCAGGCTGGCGACGGCACCTCCACCAGCTCCACCGCGCCGGACTTACGGTTTTGGACGAGCTGTCGCACTAGAAGATCGTGTAGATGAAGGGAGCCAGCACCGACGTCTGCGCAAAGATCAGCAGCGCGCCCAGCAGGAGCAGCACGATCACGATCGGCAGCAGCCACAACTTCTTGTTGTGGCGCAGGAACAACCAGAATTCTTGCAATAAAGACATGTCACCTAGAACAGCCGCTCGAACTGCTCCCGATCCTGGCGCGTGCGGGCCCGCGGGATCCAATAGGAATCCGCGCGCGGCCCCCGCCGGCGCAACGGATCGCGGCCCAGCAGGCGCCGGGCGAAGCCGAGCGGCGTGAACACCCCATAGTACATGACTCCCAGGAGAATGCGAGTGTTGACGTAGCCCAGCGCGGCGGCCAGTTGCATCCAGCGGCGGTGGAACGAGAGCGCCGCCGAGGCCGAAGCGATGCTCGAGCAGGCTAGCGCGACCGCGGCGGAGGTGAGAATGGTGGCGCGCGTCTCGTGCCCCCGCCAAAGGCTGAGCACCACCAGCAATTCGAGCGCCGCCGCCACCAGCAGCGCGGACCTGCGGGCCTGGCTCAGTTCCTGGGAGGGATTCTCAATCAAGCTGGAATTCCTCCTGCCAGGACCGGCTCTCGACGAACTCGCCCTGCTCGGTCTTGTCGAGGATGAAGTCGCCCATCACCAGGTAGTCCATCTCGGTGCGCATGAAGCAAGTGTAAGCGTGCTCGGGTGAGCAAACGATCGGCTCGCCGCGCACATTGAAAGATGTATTGACCAGCAGCGGGCAGCCGGTGAGGCGCTCGAAGGCGCGCAGCAGGTCGTAGTAGAGCGGGTTCTCCTCGCGGCGCACGGTCTGGACGCGGGCCGAATAATCGACGTGCGTCACCGCCGGGATCGTGGACCGCGGCACGTGGAGCTTGTCGATGCCGAAGAGCCGGGACTGCTCCGCCGTCATCGGGATGCGCAAATCAGGATGCACCGGGGCCACCAGGAGCATGTAGGGCGAGTCGCAGTCGAGCTCGAAGAAATCGGCCACGCGCTCGCGGATCACGGACGGGGCAAAGGGCCGGAAGCTCTCGCGGAACTTGATCTTGAGGTTCATCACCGACTGCATGCGGGTCGAGCGTGGATCGCCCAGGATGCTGCGGGCGCCGAGGGCCCGGGGACCGAACTCCATGCGTCCCTGGAACCAGCCGACCACCTTCTCCTGCGCGAGCAGAGTGGCGACGCGGTCCGGGAGCGTGGGGCGGTCCGCAAGGTGGTAGCGCGCGCCGGCGGAGTCGAGGAAGGCGCGGATCTCGTCGTTCTTATATTCCGGCCCCAGGTAGGCACCGGCCATGCCATCCGAGTGCCCTCCGCAGACGCCCGCCACGTTGCGGGGCTCCCCCCCGTATTGATACCAGGCCGAGAGTGCGGCTCCGAGCGCTCCGCCGGCGTCCCCCGCCGCGGGCTGGATCCACACGCGCTCGAAGGGTCCTTCCCGGAGAATCCGTCCGTTGCCGACGCAGTTGAGCGCCACCCCGCCCGCGAGACACAAGTTCTTCTCGCCGGTGACTTTATGGACGTGGCGCGCCATGCGTAGCATAGCCATCTCCGTCACCTCCTGCACCGAGCGGGCCAGGTCCATCTCGCGCTGCGTCAGCGGGGACTCGGGCTGGCGCGGCGGACCGCCGAACAGGCCGTCGAACTCGGCGTTGGTCATGGTGAGGCCCTGGCAGTAGTTGAAGTACCGCATGTCGAGCCGCAGCGAGCCATCCTCGCGCAGGTCGACGAGATGCTCGAGAATGGTCTGCACGTAGCGCGGCTCGCCGTAGGGGGCGAGACCCATCACCTTGTATTCGCCGGAATTGACCCGGAAGCCGGTGTAGTAAGTGAAGGCGGAGTAGAGCAGGCCGAGCGAATGGGGAAAGTGCATCTCGGCCAGCAGGTGGACCTCATTGCCGCGCCCGTAACCGTAACTGCTGGTCGCCCACTCGCCCACGCCGTCGATAGTCAGGATGGCGGCGGATTCAAAAGGGGAGGGAAAGAAAGCGCTGGCCGCGTGGGATTCGTGGTGCTCCGTGAAGAGCACCTTTCCGGAGAAGTGGCACTCGCGGGCGATCTTTTCCCGCAGCCACAGCTTCTCCCGCAGCCATAGGGGCATGGCCTCCAGAAACGACCGGAAGCCGGCCGGAGCGTAGTCGAGGTAGGTTTCGAGCAGCCGGTCGAACTTCTGGAGGGGCTTATCGTAGAACGCCACCAGGTCGAGATCTTGGGCGCCGACGCCGCCTTGACGCAGGCAGTACTGGACCGCGTTCGTGGGGAAGCGGTGGTCATGCTTCTGGCGGGTGAAGCGCTCTTCCTGCGCGGCGGCGATAACGCGGCCGTCCTCCACGAGGCAGGCCGTAGAGTCGTGATAATAGGCAGAAATACCTAGAATTCTCACAGAGCGCGACCGCCTAATCCTGAGCAGTATAGCAGTACTACGGTGCGCCGCACCCCCGGACGCGCCTGACCCTCAGCGAGCCTGCGTCTCCCTGGCCAGCACGTCCACCAGCACGCCGCGCTCTTCGCGGTAGGCTACTTTGTCCGCGACAATTACGAACTGGTAGCCGAGCAGGCGGCGAAACACGCCGGTGAGGCCCGCCAGCAGCGCAAAGAGAGCGCGGCCGAGCCACGTCCGGCTGAAACGGGGGAAGACCAGCGGCAGCGGCACCGGGGTCGCCGTAACCGTCCGGACCTTCCAGCCCGATTCGCGCACCAGCTCGAGCGCGGAGCGCAGGGTAAAGAAGTGCAGGTGGTCGCGGTCGAGGATGCCACGGCGGCCGTAAGGGAACCGCCCCAGCAGGATCAGCAAGCGGATGAACACGTTGGCCACATTGGGCACGGCCAGCAGGATCTCGCCGTCGGCGCCCAGCAGCCGGGCAGCGCGGGCCAGCACCGCTTCGGGCCGGCGCAGGTGTTCCAGAATGTCCGCCGCGAGCAGGACGTCGAACTGCTGGCCGAGCTCGGCAAAATCGCAGGTTTCGGGATCGGCGGTCACGACGGCCACCCCGCGCTCGGCGGCCCGGGCGGCGGAGTGGGCGTCTTTCTCGATACCGACCACGGTGTGTCCGGCGGCCACGAGTTCGGAGGCCAGCCGTCCATCGGCGCAGCCGAGCTCCAGCACCCGCGCCGGCCGGCGCCGCCGGAAGTACTCGCGGATCACCGCGTGGCCGCTGTGTGGGTAGGGCTGATACTCATAAGCCGCCGGCTCGGAATCGCGTTCATACTTGCGGTCGTGGACCAGGCCCATGCGGTGCAAACGGTAGCCTAGCGTGGTGCGCATGCAGTTCCAGGCATAGCCCAGGCCGTTCACCCGGCAGATCTCGCTGCCGTAGAACGTCGGGATCGGCACTTCGCGTATCCGCAGGCCCGCGTGGTGGAACTGCAAAATGATTTGCGTGTCGAAGTGCCACTCATCGGAATTGAGCAAAAAGGGGACCTGCCGCAGGGCGTCCACCCGAAAGGCCCGGTACCCGGAGTGGAACTCCGACAGGTGCTGGCGGGAGAGCCGGTTCTGGAGGCCCGTAAGGATCCGGTTGCCGATGAACTTGTAAAACGGCATGCCGCCGCGCAGCGCCGCCATCCCCCCCATGCGCGTGCCGTAAACCATGTCCGCTTCGCCCGCGACCAGCGGCGCGAGGAGGCTCCACATCACCTCGGGAGCGTACTGGCCGTCGCCATGGAGGAGCACGACGACGTCGAAGCCGCGGTCGAGCGCGTAAAGATAGCCGCGCTTCTGATTGCCCCCGTACCGCAGGTTGCGGGTGTTAGCGTAGACGCGCAGCTTCTCCAGGCCCCGGTGGGACTTGAAGCCGATCGCGGCGTGAACCGTCTCGTCCTGGCTGCAATCGTCGAAGACGTAAATCTCTTCCACCTGTTCGTAGACTTCGGGCGGAATACGGGAAATCGTCTGGTTCAGGTGCTGGACGGCGTTGAAGGAGACGATGAAGACGCCGATGCGGGCCGGACGCGCAGCCGGCTCGGAAGCGCCCCGCGTCACCGGAGGAGAAGCACCCATAAGTGGCGGAGATGGCTTACTGTTAGACTAGCAGTCGGGCCGCCCCCGCTCAAGCCCGCCCGACCCTCATGTGCGGCATCGCAGGCATTTTCGGCCAGTCGGATGAGAGATTAGCGCGCGAGTTCTGCCGGATTCTGGAGCATCGCGGACCCGACGATCAAGGGTTCTACGTGTCGCCGCACGGCCCGGTCACACTGGCCAGCCGGCGCCTCGCCATTCTGGACCTGAGCCCCGCCGGACACCAGCCGATGTGGACCGCCGACGGCCGGTACGTGCTCGTCTATAACGGCGAGACCTACAACTTCGCCGAGTTGCGGCGGCAATTGGAGTCGCGCGGCCACCGGTTCCGCAGCCGTGGCGATACCGAGGTGCTGCTCGCGGCCCTCGCCGAGCGCGGCACGGCAGCACTGCCCGAGTTCAACGGCATGTTCGCCTTCGCGCTGTGGGATACCGACCGCCGCGCCGGCTTGCTCGCGCGGGATGCGTTCGGCGTCAAGCCGCTCTACTACGCGGAGCTTCCGGGCGGGCGCCTGATTTTCGCCTCGGAGATCAAGGCGCTCCTGCTGCATCCGGAGGTCTCCTCCGAAATCGATCCCGCCGCCCTGCAGGACTACCTGGCGTTCCTGTGGACGCCCGACCCCGCCACCCTCTTCGCAGGCATTCGTAAATTGCCGCCGGGACACTGCCTCGAGTGGCGCGAGGGACAGTTCGCGATCCGCCCCTATTGGGACCTGCCCGCCCGAGGCGCCGACGCGCCGCTCGGCGACCGCGAGGCCGCCGCGGCGCTGCGCGAACACCTGCACCGCGCGGTCGAGCGGCAACGGGTGAGCGACGTTCCGGTGGGCCTGTTCCTCAGTGGGGGACTCGATTCGAGTGCCCTGCTGGCCGAGATGGCGGCGTCCGGGGGGCAGCAGATTCGTTGTTACACGGCGGCGTTTCCAGCCGAAGATAACGCCTACGACCAGTTCACCGACGACCTTCCCTATGCGCGGGCCGTGGCGCAGCATTTCGGTGTGAAACTGACCGAGTTCGAAATCCGGCCGCAGGTGGCCGAGCTGCTGCCCAAGCTGCTTTACTTCCTCGATGAGCCGCTGGCCGATCCTGCCATTATCAATACCTACCTGATCGCCCAGCAGGCGCGTGCCGACGGCACGATCGTGCTCCTCTCGGGGCAAGGGGCGGATGAGCTGCTCGGCGGTTACCGGCGGCATTTGGGACCGCTCCTCACCGCCCGGGCCGGATGGCTGCCACAGGGGGCGCGCCGCGCCGTCGGCCGCGCCGCCTCGCATCTGCCGGCCGGACAGCCGGGGGCCATAGGCGGCGTGCTGCGGCGGAGCCGGAAGCTACTCGCGCCGCTCGGCGAGACTCCTCTCGGCCAGTTCACCGCCCATTGCCAATGGCTCAGCGATGCGGACACTACCTCCCTGCTCCACCCGGACCTGGCCGCGGCGCTCGGCGGCCGGCGGCCAAGCGACGGCACCACGGCGTGGCTCGAGCGTTCTCCCTCGAGCGAACTGGTCGACCGCATGCTTTACCGCGACCTCAAGACCTTCCTGCCGGCGCTGAATCTTACCTATACAGACAAGATGGGCATGGCGGCCAGCGTCGAGGCGCGGGTTCCTTTTCTCGACCTCGAATTCGCGAGCTTCGCCTGGCAACTGCCCTCCCGGCAGAAGATCCGTGGACGGCAAGGCAAATGGCTGCTGCGGGAGGCCATGCGCGGCGTGCTGCCGGAGGGAATTCTGCGCCGGCCGAAAACCGGGTTCGGCGCGCCGGTGCGGCAGTGGATGCGCCGCGACCTGCAAGCCCTGTCCGGCGAGTTGCTCTCGCCCGCCGCCGTGCGGGCCACCGGCTGGCTTTCCGCGCCGGGCGTCGAGGCGTTGCGGTCGCGGTTTGAAGCCGGTCAAGGCGATCTCGGCTATTCGTTGTGGGCGCTGCTGGTTTTGCAGGTCTGGCGCGAAGTATTCATTAAGAATCAACAATTTGCAGGACCTATTGAGACAAACGCGTCTGGGATATCAACCTAAGCTCCTAAGGAAATTGCCTTTCGAAGCTCGGGTGCAGATTTGCACCGGGGAAGTTGCTGATTCTACAGACTAGCGAGCGGCCACCTCGGCGACCGGCTCCAACTCCGCTGCCGGCGCGCGGGTGAGCCGCAGCGAAGCCAGGGCCAGCAGGTACGCCCCGCCACCCAGCATGACCGTCGCGGCCAAACCCCATTGGATCGCGAAAAAGATCGCCCCCACCGACCCCAGCACGCTCGCGGCCGAGTTAACGGCCCAGGCCCAGCGCACCGCCCCTGGATGAACTCGCTCCAGGCGCTGGAGACCGCACGGAAACGGCATCCCCATCAGGAAGCCCGCCGGGAACAGCAGCACGCAGCTTAAAGCGCAGCGCAGGAAAAGAGGCCAGGCGTCGGCGGCGCGAAAGATCGGCGGCAGCAGCGCCATGAGAGCCGCCACCAGCAGGGCCACGGCCAGCAGGACTCTCGCCAGCCGGCGCTCGTCGCGGCCGATCAGCCGCTCGCTCGAATAACTGCCCAGGCCGCTCGAGAGAAGCAACGCGAAGACCACCACGGTCAGAGCAAACACCGGGCGGCCCAGGAACAACAGAAACTTCTGGATCAATCCCACTTCGACCATGATGAAGCCGAGGCCGAGGGCCACGAAGTAGCTGAGGTGGAGAAAGACGCCCGGCTCGCGCGGCACGCGGGCCCCGAGCACCCAGCGCGGCAGCAGGAGAATCACCGCAGTGGCCACGAGGCTGGTCGCGAGCAGGATCAGCAGCATCATGACGCCGAGGTTGATCTTGGCGTCTTCGGTGTGCCCGCGCGCGATGTTCCAGAGATCGGCGGTCCGGGCGGTGTAAAAGAAAAATGGCCGGTCGTCGGGGACGGGCGTGATGTCGAAGCGGTACCCGCGCGCAAAGGCAGCGGGATCGGCGGCCAGCAGGAAGTCGGTAAAGGGATTGGGAATCCGCTCACCGGGCACGTACAACGGCTCCCGGCCGGCCGCGGCCACCGCGCGCCTCCCGAGCGCGATTTCCTCTGGCGTCCAGGGCCGGCGCTTGATGAGAACGGTGTCGACGGCGCCGTAACCAATTTGGTTCCCCAGCTCCCGAATGACGAGGAAAAGCGCCGCCGGGTCAGCCGCGCCAAGGCGCCTCAGAGCCTCGCGCCCGAGCGAGACCACCCGCAGGGACTCGCGCGGGGGCTCGAACTCCCACCGGGTAATAGCCAGCATGCCGTCGTCGGTGAGGTGCGTCAGATAGTCCAGGAAGGCTTCGGTGGTGTAGAGGTTGTTCTCGGAGAGCGCGAAGGCGCCGGCGGCGGTCGAGGCCCAGGTGTCCACTAATGTCATCTGGATGACCTGGTAGCGGTCCGGCGAGTGGCGGACGAAGTGGCGGCCTTCGTCGATCCGGATGCGAACCTCGGGACGAAAGTAGAGGCGGCTCCGGTCCGCGAAGCGGCCGCGCATGATGTCGTTCACGATGATGGGGTTGATCTCGACTCCGGTGATATCCTGGCTGCCACCGGCCAGGGCGCGGACCACGTCGGGACCGCCGCCAGGGCCGATGATAAGGGTCTTGGCGCCGGGGCGGAGGCGGTAAGGCATTCCCGGACCGACGTTGAGGAGCTTGTCGCGCTCGGCCGGCGTCGCCGTTTCCGGCGAAAAGTCCGAAATGCTGGTGGAAGCGTCGGCGTCGATGACAATCTCCAGCCATCCGGCGCCCTTGTCCTTCACCGCCACGCGCGAGAAAGAGTTCCAGCGCGTGTACAACTCCCCGTAAAGCAGATTGCCCTTGGCGTAGCGAACGTCGAGCCACCGGAACCGGCCATTGCCCACAATGAAGAGCGCCAGCGCCGCTGCCAGCGCCAGCGCTGCGCGGACCCGGCCGGGCGCGGCGCCCACCTGAAACCACACCGCGCCGGCCAGGCCCAACAACACCGCCGCGGCCAGCACCGTGTTCGGACCGCCGAGCGAATCGAGCAACGGCACCAGCAACAGACAACCAGCCCCGGCCCCGAGCAGGTCGGCCAGATAAACGCGATGGACCCGCGCGACCGTCCGGGCAATCACTTGGGAAAGCACCACGCCCGTGAGGAGAAACGGAACCGCGGCCAGGAAATACAGCACCGCGAGCTTGAGGACGTTGCGCGCCGTAGCGGCCGGCGCCACGCTGATACGCAGCGCCGCCGCCAGCACCAGCGCGGTCACCACCAGGTTAGCGGTGCTGGCGGCGCCCGTGCGCCGCCAGAAGGACTCCGGGGAGCGCGCCGCGCCCAGACAGTAAGAGAGCACGCCGCCGGCCCCGAGTCCAAACAGCGCGACCGAGATCGCCATGAAAGCGAAGTGGTAGAAGAGCAGGACCGAGAAGAGGCGGGTCAGGGCCAACTCCAGCAGGAGCGTGGCCATGGTCGTCAGTGCGACTCCCAGGTAGATGAGACGCCAGGAGGGAGGAGAGGAAGGGCTCACGATTGCGAGGCCACCTTCTCGGGAACTTCCTGCCAGACCGTCCGGCCCCCTCCCCGCCGGCCGAAGCGGTAGCTCAGCACCAGCACAATCATCCCGATACCGAGGCGCAGGGCCTTCCAGAAGTCTCCCGTCACGGAGGAGTGGCCGACCCGTTCCCGGTAATTGACCGGGATCTCGACCAGCGGAATCCGATGCGCGATGACCTCCATCAGCAACTGGGCGCCGAAACCCGACCCGGCAATCGTCAGGTGGGGACGGATCCGCTCCAGAGCTTCACGCCGGAACAGGCGCAGCGTGCAACCCATATCGGTGAGAATGGTGGTGTTGAAGAACACTTCGGTCATCTTGGCCACTGCCCAGTTGCCCCACCGCAAAAACCGTCCCATGTTGGCCCCCGCCCAGATGAACTCGCGGCTGGTGCGGGTTCCAAAGATTACGGGAACGTCGTCGGAGTAGGCGAGCAGCTTCAGCACATCGTGACCGCTAAAGGTGCCGTCAGGCTCGGAAAGGATGATCAACTCAGCCTGGCAATGGTCTATGCCACAGAGCAGGGCGCTACCGTAACCCTGACGTGTCTCAAAGATTTCACGGGCCCCGGTGCCGGCGACCTCCTCGGAGGTGCCGGGCGCGGCGTTGTTGTTCACCACTATGACTTCATCGACCAGGCCGGAGGCGAGGTGGTCCTGGATGGCCCGGCGAATGGAGTCCTTCTCGTTGTAAGTCGGGAAGATGACCGCTACGGTCTTATCGCGCCACATGATCAGGACCGCGGCGGGGCCTCGGCCACCACCAGAAACTGTCCGGCCAGCGGATGGTAGGGCAGCGCCAGGTAGAGGTCCACAAGCCAGCCCCACTTCGGCAGCCGGGAATTCATCGAAAAAGGGAGGAACCGCGGCTCGCAGTGGAGCACGCGAAACCCGAGCGACCGGAGAAAATCCGTAAAGCCGGCGTCGGTGAACGGCGTCTTGTGGGTGAAGTCGTCGAAGAAGCGGCGGGGCTCGAGGCGAAAGTTCGGCTGCACCACGATCAGACGGCCGCCGGGGCGCAAGACGCGCGCCACTTCGCGCAGAATGCTCTCGCCATCGGGAATCGTGAAATGCTCGAAGAAGTTCGAAGCCACGACGGTCCCGACCGTGCCGGACTCGAGCGGCAGCGGCGCGAGCGCGGACTGGATCAGGGGATGAACCTCGGGGGGCCAATAGCGGACCAGGTCGCGATTCAAATCCAGTCCCCACTTTTCCCGGGCGCGAATGAAGCGCAGGAACTCGCCGTAGCCGCTGCCCAACTCGAGCAGCCCTTCGTCTTCGGCGACGTGCGGCTGCAGGCGCCGGCAGATGGCGCGCCAAACCGGGGCGCGGCCGGGGTCGTAAGTAAAGCGGACCTGGTGATACAGGTTCTCGGCGGTGGAAGGCGTCATGGGTCAGGGCGCTGTCAGGCGGTAGATGCGGAGGCGGCGGCCAGCACCGTAATCATACTCATGGACGAGCTCGGAATGCCGGTCGAAAAAAGCCTTCTGAACGGGGTGACGCGGTGAGCTATCACCTCCATCAGAACCGAGCGCCGAAATGGGGGCCACCGATGGTAAGGTGGGAGCGCTTCCGAGTAGCCCAGCAGAGCTGCGGGCACCCTGCCAATTGGCAGTCCGCGCATGTAAGTTTAAAAGAAAGAGTCATTTAGAGACTTCCCGACGGCTGGAGACGCTTCGCCGCAGACTGGCAGGAGCGTGGACGGGAACCCGGTGTTGGGGCCCCATCGGGCGCGAGTCATAGAGCCCTGGAAGTCACGCTGGAGTGAGCCGAGGCCGGACGCTGGCGGCAGAAGACGGTACAGCCGTAAGCGCTGCCCCGGCCCGTAAAGGTACTCACGCACCAGGACCGTCCGGCCATTGAAAAAGGTCATGTGAGAAGGTCCCAGGTAAGCCTCGAAGACGCGGTCGACCAGCAGGAACTCGACGTGCTGGTCGAGCAAATAGCGCTCGAAATTTTCACCCCAGGGACGGTCTGGAGCCATGAACTGGATATAGGTCGCGGCGACGACAGTACGCATCGGCGCACCATCGAAATGGAAGACCAATCCGTCGGAGGCTAGAAACGGGTGGTCTCCCACTTCCCGCAGGACGTCCGCGCGCAGTTGTGCAGGGTAAGGAATCTCGGGATGAGAAATCCAATAAGACGCCTGCAGCAGATAGAAACCGGCCAGGCCCAGCAGGGCGAAGCGCCGCACTCGTGAGGAAACGCCCCAGAGAGTTGCGACCATGAGAATACAGGCCAGCGGGTAGACCGCAAACATGTACTCAGCATGGGCCATTGCCGAAAATAGCGCTAGAGCAAGGTGAAAGAGCAGGAACAGAACCACCAGGCGGCGGAGACCCGGGCCGGCGCGCCATCCCAGCACGAGGGAGACTAGCAAGAACGGCAACTCGACGGCGTAGCGATGGAGGCGTGCTTCCCAGAACCAGGCGGCGTAACGGCGGGTCGTGGAGTCGAGGACTCCCGAAAGGCCGCCCGACACCGGCACCGGCGCCCAGTGCCGCCACAGACCGTCCCACTGCTGACGCCACAGATCGGGCTGCGAAAAGACGTGGATCCAGGCCCACAGGATTACGGGTCCAGCGGCCCCCAGCCCGAGGAGGGCGGCATTGCGCAGGCGCGTGGACGGAGCCGAGAGGAGAAAGGCGCCCGCAGCGGTGGTGAGAATCAGGGAAGAGCCGACCATATGGGCTTCCATGCTGGCGCCGGCCACCAGACCGGCCAGCAGGAAGTGCTGCGGCTGGCGGCTGTCGAGGGCCCGTAACAGCAACAGCATGGCGGCCAGAACGAACAAGAGCAGCCAGGTGTCGGGGCGGGCCGAGTGAGCGAAAAGCCGCGCCGGGACGGAGACGAACCACAGCCACCCGGCGGCGAGGCCCAAGAGCGGCTCGAGTCCGGAACGCCGGGCCATGTGAAACACCAGGAACACGGTGACGAGCACCCCCAGCAGAGCGGGGAGGCGGGCGGCGAACAAAGTCACACCGAAACAGCGCTGGGAAAAACCCGTTATAGCGGCCGAAATCCGGCCGTAATGGACCAGGTCGCGCTCATGGCCGAAAACTCCCTGGCCGATGAGCAGGCCCGCACGCCCGGTTCGCGCGAACTGCAAAGCGGCGGCGGCGTAAGTACCCTCGTCGAGTGTGGCTCCCCAGGGGATCTGGTCGAGCAACGCGACATCGGCGATCAGCAAGGCCCCCGCCACCAGCAACGCCAGCCAGAAGGAGCGGCTGGCGCCGGCCGGAAGACCGGCCACCCAGGGCCTGGAAAGCATATGGGAATTCTCAGTCACGGCCAAACCAAGAGTTTATTCGCTTTCAAATCAGTTATTTCCAAAAATAGCCCGGCTGGAAACGCCGAAGTAGCCGGTAAGCTGGAAATAGAGGGACTTTCAGGTTTCTCCAGCCAGGAGGCAGTTGTATCATGAAAAAGCGGGCAGTTCTCGGGTTGCTGTGGGCGTGCGGACTCGCGGGGCAAACCCAAGTTGATCTGGGCCGGCAGGTTCGCAATACTCTTCCCTTTTCTTCCGGGGGCACCAGCGCCGCCAGCCAACTGGCGGCCCGGGCCAACGTGGGCACGCCCCACCTTGTCGCGACGGATTTTGCCGGAGCGGACATCGGCGCCGAAGTCAACGCCGCCTTCGCCAGCTTCCCGGCGGGCAAGTGCGGCACCGTGCTGATTCCACAGGGGACGTACACGTTCTCGACCACCATCCTACATGCCGAACGGCTGCACCTTGGAAGGCGCCGGGCGCGGCAATAGCGGCCTCAATGTCTGGGGCACGAAGCTGCTCTACGACGGGGCGGTCGCAACGGCAGCGATCGTAATGGGCCCTAATGATGGAGCCGCCTCCAGCTATGTTTCGATCCGGGATCTCTCAGTTTACAGCAATCGCAGCACGACCTGTCCCAACAACGGCATGCTGGCGTGGAATCCTGCCGCGGGCGGCAGCAACAAATGGCAGTGTAACGACGGGACGACGTTCTCCGCCCCCCAGGCGCACCTGGCCGGGATCATTCACGGCTCGATCGATCCAAACGTGCTGGCCGACGGCACCTTCGACAGCATCATCAACGTGGATATCAACGGGGGTGGCACCAACTTTCCCTCGACGGTCGGAGCTTTCCATTTCGGCGTGTACCTGAATGGTTGCGAGGAGTGCGTGCTGCAGCATGTGTACGTCGACTCGGCAGACGATGGCTTCTACGTGGGCGAAGCCACCAACGGAGTGCTGTTCAACCAGGTCTCCGGGCGAATCAACAAGCGGGCGGGATTCACGTTCCGGGGCTCCAACACGTTTCAATGCAACAGTTGCTTGTTCGAATCGAACGGGTTTGACCAGGTGAACGACCCCACCAAGTACGGAGCCGGCATCCGCATGGAGAACGCCAGCACGGGCGGGGCACGGGGAGGCGTGTTTCTGGAGGTGTGCTTCGAGGGCAACTACGTGGACCTCTTCGCCGCGGCGGGAAGCGTCGGCTCCCTGGTTGCCGCCAGCCACTCTGCGGGAGTCAACCACATGCGGGGCACCTTCGGGTACAGCTACATCCTGGGAAGCTGCCAGGCGCTGAATCCGTCGCTGGTGAAAGTACTGGCCAATAATCAATTAGCTTTGGCGTGCAGTAACACTATCGGAACCTTCGATTTGAGCGACAGCGGGGCGAGCGTGATCTTCATGGACCCGCAGGGGCTGGTGGTGACCAAGATAATCGGGCCGGTGGGCAGCGGGGTAAAGATTGCACACTACGAACTGAACCCGATAGACCAAAACCTATATCTGCGAACCGAAGGCCCATTTGGAACGGAAGGGCTGCGGCTGGAGAATGCTTCGGCAGCCACGGCCGGCAATAACACCGTGTCGGCGGCGGTGCAGATGAAGGGGTCGAAGTGGACGGGCACCGCAACGGATTACACCTGGGTGTGGCAGGCCAAGGCTCATGCCCCCAACGGCGCTCCGGAGACCACCTCCGGCGTGTACCTGGACTTCAACGGGACCAGACAGTTCGGGCTCCGGGAGGGGGGCGTGCTGCAAACGACCCAACTGCAGTCGAAGACGGCCACCCTGACGGCGGCCGTGCAGACCGCCGCGGGGACTAGCGCCAGTTGCACGCTCGACGGCGCCAGCTCGAACATGGCCGGCCAGCTCACGCTGACCACGGGAACGGGATCGTGGAGCAGCGGGGCCCAGTGCATCGTGACCTTCGCTTCCACTTTGGATGGCTGGGTGACCCTGACCCCGGCCAACGCCGTGGCCGCCGCAGCCATGAATAGCAAACAGGTGTACGCCGACAAGGCCAGCAACCAGTTCCGCGTCGCTTTTGGGGTCGCTGACACCGCCCCAGTGACGTACCGGTTTAACTGGCATGCCGTCGGGGTGTACTAGTGGGAGGGAACGGAGAATCAGACCCGGCCTCGCCCAGGGCCGCGTGATTCTCATCTCGACAGCGGGGCGACTAGTCGCGAGAACGCCTTGAGCACCTCCGGAAGCAGGTCCGATCCATAGACAGCCGCCGCGATCACGGCGACACCCAGGATGGCAGCGCCGCCGATCGACAGAAGCGCACTTCGTACGCGCTTAGCCCTCTTCCTTTTCATCGGTGAAGTGATTTGTCAACCAGTTGGAGGCTCGCTGCTCCTGCACTCTTCGCGCTATACTCGCGCAGTTGAGGGAGGAGAGACCGCCGCGGGGGTTGCTCTCCTCGCCGGCCGCGGCCGGCGGGGCCATCGTGCTGCTGCTCGCAGCGCGATGGATCTGGATAGCCGGCCTGGGCGACTACGCCTGGAGCTACGAGGTCGCCGCGCGCCTGCTCCGGGGCGAGGTCTATTACCGGGATTTTCCGCTGCTGTACGGACCGCTGAGCCACTACACGCTGGCGGGACTGATGGGAATTCTCGGATCGCACCTGTTCGTCTACCACCTGCACCTGTGGGGCTGGTACGGGGCGGCGCTGGCGGCCGGAGGCCTCCTGGCGCGGGAACTCGGAGCCTCGCGGGAGGCGCAGACCGCGGGCCTGGCGCTGGGCGCGGTGATGGCGTGTCCGGCTTTCTCGTGGGGTCATGCGTTCAACTACCAAGCCCCGTTTCTGGCGGCCGTGGCCACGCTCGGCGTGCTGCGGGCGCAAAGGAGCGGAGGGCTCGGCGGGGCAGCGCTGAGCGGCGCGGCGGCGGCGCTGTGCATTTACAGCAAACAAAACGTGGGCCTGGCGGTGGCGGCGGTCATTCCGGTGTTCCTGCCGCGCCGCAGCTTGCCGGCGTATGCGGCGGCGCTCGGCGCGGTGTTCCTCGGGATCTTCGGATACTTGGCGGCCGCCGCCGGGGCGGGGGAGGTGGCGCGACAACTCTTCGCCGATCCGGCGCAGGCCAAAGCGGGGCTGGTCACGATCCTGGCCCGAGCGACGCCGCGCGTGATTCTGCCGCTGGGCGTGCCGGGACGGCGGGGGTGGGAGGCGGCGATCACGGCACTCGCCTGGGCGGCACTGCTCGGTCCGGCGCTGCGCATCGCGACACGGCGAGCCGGGCGTAGCGAACGAGCGGGGCGCCAGACGCCGCTGACTCTCGCGGCCGTAGCCGCGGCCGGAGTAGCTGTAGCCCTGAGCCTGCTGCGCGTGGAAACGTCCCCGCTGAACCAGTGGCTGTGGTTTCCCTGGCCGTGGTTTCTGCAACTGGTGTACATCCTGTTCGTGCTGGCCGGGGTGGCGGCGCTCGCGCGAGGGCGAGAGCCCGGCTGGACGGCCGCGGTGGCAGTGGGGCTGGCGGTCACCATGGCGCAAGAGGCCAGCAATCCCAACTTCGTCTACTCGGCAACGCTGGCCTTGCCGCTGCTCTGCGCCCTGCTGGGGCGGGCGCAGATCCGCTGGGCGCCGGCGGCGCTGGCCGGCGGAGTGGGAGCCGTCTATCTGCTGGGAACGACCGCCGCGGGACCGGTCTCACGCTACGGGCTGTCGGCCTATCAACCGACCGTGGCGCTGCCGTCCGATTCCCCGTTCGCCGGGTTGCGAGCGCCCGAGCCATTCGCCCGGCGGACCTGGGAATTGTGGGCCGAGGCTCACCCGCGGCTGGAGGGCCGGAAAGTGCTGTGGCTGGTCGGTGGCGGCGGCCCCTACCTGGCCTACGGGGGCCGTCCGGTATTCAACGCGCCGTGCTACATGCCGGACACGTTTCCCGGGCGGCTGGAAGGGAGACTGCTGGAGGCGTGGAGGCAAGATCCGCCGGAGGCCGTGATGCTGGCCGAGGATTTCGGGGGCCTGCCGCAGGCGCCGCGACTGCATGCGGATTATATGAAGAGCCACTTGTTGAGCAGCTATCAGGAGGTCTGGCGGAGCCGGACGGAGCCGCGACTCGGGTTGTGGCTGAGATCAACCGGCCCAGGACGGGGGCAGGTTCTTGGAAATCTCAATATTCTCGAAACGGCGCCCGGCCCGGGCGCCGACGCGGCGGGCCCACGCGGCCATGCGCGACACTCCGGCCTCCAGGGTCACGGGGGCCGGCGGCTGAAAGATGCGGCGCGCTTTTTCGTGGCCGGGGTAGGCGTGGAGGACCTCCTGGCGCGCGGGCAAGTACACGATCTCGGGCTTTTGGCCGAAAGCGGCCGCCACGACCTCCGCGAGATGTTTCACCGTATAGGGTGTGTCGCCGCCAATGTTGATGATCTCGTTGCGGGCCGCCGGAAGCTCGACGGAGCGGGCCAGGTGCGGCGCGACATCGTCGATATAGCTGAAGGCCCGGCTCTGGGAGCCGTCGCCGAAGATGGTCAGCGGGCGGCCACTGAGAATCTGGTTCATGAAGATGCCGAGAACGTTGCGATAGGGGTCGCCGAGGTTCTGGTGCTCGCCATAGACGTTGTGGGGCCGGAAGACGACGTAGTCCAGACCGAACATCTCGTGCGCGGCGCGCAGGTCGAGCTCGACGGCATACTTGCCGATGCCGTAGGGGTCTTCCGGCTGCGGCGGGAGGTCCTCGGTCATGGGGAGCTGGTTGGTCCCATAGACGGCGATGGAAGAGGCGAAGACGAAGAGCCGGACTTCGTGCTTCACGGCTTCGTTGATGAGATTGACGCTGCCGACGACATTGGTTTCGTAATTGAAGCGCCGGATGAAATGCGAGAGTCCCTCGGCGGCGTAGGCGGCGAGATGATAGACGTAATCGAAGCGATGCTCGGCAAACAGGCGGGCCAGGAGGGCCGCATCGGTCACCGATCCCTGGAGGAAGCAGGCCTCCGGGGGAACCTGATCGCGAAAGCCGCCGGAGAGATCGTCGAGCGCGACCACTTCGTGACCGAGCGCCAGGCAATGGCGGACGACGTGGGAGCCGATGAAGCCAGCACCGCCGGTGATGAGGGAGCGCGCCGGCATCTTAGATGACATTACGAGGGAAACACGCTGGGACGAAGATCTGGGAGCCCGATCAGGGCCTCTTCGCCAGATCGATCAGCACGATATCGGAGTTCTCCCGCAGGCGGTCGAACACGATTTGTTTACCGTCGGGAGTGATGTCGAAGGTGCGAATGGCGGCGGGATTGTCAAGACGCGTGAGCGGCCGGCTCTTGTTGGTGACCAAATCCAAAAGCCAAAAATCGAGCGAAGTCCCGGACCCCACTATGTAAATCAGCCCCTTACCATCTGGTAAGAAGCGTGCCCGCGCGCCTTCACCCCCGGTCCGGATCGGGGGAAAATCGAAGGGGCCGCCATCCGGCCGCACCGCCTGAAGCGGTTGCCCCCCACTCACGTTGGGCCCCGTATAAACGATGTAGGTCCCGTCCGGCGACCATGCTGGATTGTGGGCGACACCGCTCGAGAGGCGAACCGGAGCGCCCCCCTCCACGGGAATTTTGAACAAGCCATCGCCCTGGCCGTCATGGCCACCGGTGGCGATCCACTTTCCATCAGGCGACCAGGCAGGCGAGCCCTGCACCTCGATGGTTTCGATAGCCGGCCGTGCTTCGGAGCCGTCCGCGACGACGACGCGCAGGCTCCGCTTCGCGTTCTTGCGGAGCACTACGGCGGCCAGCCGGCCATCCGCCGAGATAGCGGGAGGCTCGGACAAGGCCCCCTCCGATCCCTTCCAGATCTCGGAGGCTTGGCCGTTTTCCCAGCGCCAGAGGCCGTCGCTGCCGCCCCGGGAGGACAAGTAGAACAAAGCCTTCCCTCCGAAGCGCGGCGCCCAGGCCCGGGCATTGGGCAGAACGTAGGGCTTCACCTCCCGTTCCTCGGCAGGGTGATCGAGTAGGGGGAAGCTCCACAAGTTAGCGGTAGGATTCGCAACCGCGGCCACCAGGCGGCGGCCGCCGGAGGCGGCGGCGATCGAGGTGTATCTTTCCAGGCCAAAGCTCACCCGGCGCGTCACTTTACTGTCCGGGTCCAAGGCCCACAGCCAGGGTCCGCCCTCCTGGTCCTCCGCCACGTACAGTACGGTTCGCGCGTCCAGGGGCGTCGGATAGCCGACCAACTTGTTGTGGCGGGTGAGGGGTTCGGGCTGCCCCCCGGCAGGAGCGATACGCCAGAGGTCGAGGTCCTCATTGGCAACGTCCCCGTGCACGAAATAGATCCAGCGACCGTCCGCCGACCAGGTGGGAAAATGATCGTGCAAGCCCGGGCGGTCCTTGAAGATCTGGCGGGGGTTCGAGCCGTCGCGCTCCGCTACGAACAGCGGATCACCGGGATCGCTGAGGGAATACACCAAGCGCGTGCCATCCGGTGACCAGCTCACATTTACGACGTGATCACCGAGGAAGGACCGCACCGGGCCGCCTAGCAGGGGCAGGAGGCCCATCCGGTTACTGGGAGGCGGCGGTCCCCGCAACCATATCTCGGAACCGTCGCTGGTAAAGCCGGCGTCCCGGCCAACTCGGGAGTTCCCTACGAGCTTGCCTTTGGTCAGATTCTGGAAACGGCCGGTTCCCACTTGAGTCAGCCACAAATCCCCGGGACCATCACGATCGGAAGAGAAAATGACGAACTTACCGTCCGGTGAAAGCGCGGCCCCACTTTCATCGCCCGGAAAATCGGTGAGGCGCGTGAACTGCGCGTTGGCCAGCGGGTTATCCGGCTCCGCTTTAGGGCGGAGAGCCAGCCACAGGCCGGCGCCGAGCACGACGGCGGCAAGTGCCGCGCCGGCGGCCCACGAGAACCGGGCGCGGCGCGGCTGCGGGACCGCGGCCGGCGGCGCTTCCCCACTCAGGCGATGCCCGAGCCGGCGCAGATCTACCACCAGCTCCCGCATCGCCTGGTAGCGCTCGGCGGGATCCTTCGCCAGGGCCTTTTCCACCAGGGCGCGGAGCGCCGCCGGAATCTCCTCGCTCAAGGGCGGCGGCTCCGCGTGGACGATGGAATGGAGCGACGCCAGAGCCGTCCCGCCGGCGAAGGGCTGGCGCCCCGCTAAGACCTCATAGAGCACCACGCCGAACGAAAAGATGTCGCTGCGCGCATCGAGCTTCTGCCCCAAGGCCTGCTCCGGCGACATGTAGGCGATGGTGCCGACGATCACGCTCGAGCGTGTGTGGTCTTCTGAGAGGGTCTGGCCGATAGGAACTTCCGGGCCTTCTGCCAGCTTGGCCAAACCGAAATCCGCCAGTTTGGCGTAGCCGTTCTTGGCCACCAGGATGTTGTCCGGCTTGATGTCGCGATGCAGGATATTGGCCGCGTGGGCGGCCGCCAGGCCGTCGGCCACTCCTAACAGCAGCTCGATGATTTCCGGCCAGGTGCGCCCCTCCTTGGCCCAGTTCTTGAGCGTGCCCCCGTCGACGTACTCGGTAACCAGGTATTGGCGTCCCTCGAAATCGCCCCCATCGTGCACGGTCAGAATATGGGGATGGTTCAAGGACGAGGCCATTTGCGCTTCCCGCTGAAAGCGGCGGCGGGCGGTGGCATCCGCCAGTTCGCTCGAAAGAAACTTAATGGCGACGCTGCGGTTGAGCTTGGTGTCGAGCGCCCGGTAGACCACCCCCATGCCGCCCTGGCCCAGTCGAGCCTCCAGGCGGTAGGGTCCCACCTGCACGCCCGGGGCGATCGAGACGCCGGCTAACGAGGCCGGCAGAGCGGCGGTCTCTTGCGCCAGCAGCGCTTCGACTTCCTGCCGGGCTTCGGGCTCAACACCAGCCAGAAACGCTACCCGCTCGGCGAGTGAGCGCTCGAGCGCGGCCTGGTAGAGTTGCTCGATTGTCTCCCGCCGTTCCGGATTCATCGTGGTGGAATCGTCTGGAGTATACCTAAAGCCTAGTGGGACAGCACCAGCCGATCGGCGCGCCACTTGCGGTAAAGGGATGGCAGGTGGGCCAGCACGGAGCCGCTGGCCTGCAGCCACAGCCGCAGGTTGCCCTGGCGGAACAGCGCGTCCCGCAGATGGACGGCGTTGTTCAGCGCCAGGCCTTGCAGATTGCCGAGCAGGGACGCGCGGGGGTCGGTCGAGTTGTAAATCATGGAATTGCGCAGCAAGAGGAAATCGCGGTGAGTGGTTTGCGAAGGCTGTCCGAAGAAACCACCGCGGTAGTGATGGATCTTGCTGGAGGGCACGATGGCGACCTGAAAACCGGCGGCGCGGGCCCGGCGGCAGAGATCGGCCTCTTCAAAGAACGTAAAGAAAATAGGGTCCAGCATCCCGACCCGCTCGAGCACACCGCGCTTGGCTACCAGGCACGATCCTTCCACCCATTCGACGGGGAACCAGACGCCCGGCGCATTCTGGCGGCGGAGGGAGTCCACCAATTTCGGCAGAGCCGTGAGGGTCCAGGAATTGAAGTCGTCGCCATCGTAGGCCAGTTGGACGGGACCCAGCACGCCGATGGCAGGGTCGGATTCGCCGACTTCCAGCAGGCGGTCCATCCAGTCGGGCGCGACATAGGTGTCGTTATTCAGCAGCGCCACATAATCGGCGCCGTGCGCCAGAGCGTATGCAATGCCCACGTTGTTGCCGGCGCAGAAGCCCAGGTTGCGCTCATTCTGCAAGACGCGGAGGCGCGGGGAAAGGCTGCGCGCCAGAGCCACACTGCCGTCGGTAGAGGCGTTGTCGAGGAGGACGATTTCGAGGCCCGGAGTGGGGCAGGCGAGGAGCGACCGCAGGCAGCGCTCGAGCCAGCGCTCGCCATTGTGATTGAGGACCAGGACGAAGACCGAACGGGACACCGTTCAGGCATGCTCCGGGCAGGCGGCCGGCGCCGGCCGGATCTGATCGAGAAGGGCGAAATGCCAGGAGCTCATGATGGAAATCGGCGAATATTGAGCACAGTCGACGCAAATATCCGGGGGGCGGGACACGAAGTTACGGCGCACCTCGAGCACGCGCTCGGAGGTCCATAGATCGCCGAGACTGTCGCGGCGAAGATTGCCGACCGTTAGCTCGCTCGTGCCTTCGAGATCGCGGCAGCCGCAGAGGGTGAAGGCGCCGCCCGCGTGGACGGTCGCTCCGAACCAGAGCATCAAGCACTGCTGGCGCTTCGGAGGCGGCGGGCGCAGCCGCATGACGCCCTGCAGGTCGGCCGCATCAATCTTGCCGC
This sequence comes from Terriglobia bacterium, assembly GCA_041482115.1. GTDB lineage: Bacteria > Acidobacteriota > Terriglobia > Bryobacterales > JACQDG01 > JBGPDC01. Next base: position 103,203 of record JBGPDC010000001.1, read on the forward strand.
TCCAGTTGTCGTAGCGCATGGCGAACTCGACCGGGAGGCCCAGGGCCACGAGGCGCTGGTAATCCGGGGTGTGGATCAATTGGCGCGTGGGCAAGGGGCTGCGGACGGAGACGGTGAGGGAGACGGGCTTGCCGAGAGAGTTATTGACCTCCGCCAGGCGGCAGATGTTTTCGATGACGCGGGGGTAGATATCCACGCGGTAGGTCTTCTTGTAAGTCTCGCGGTCGAAGCCGGCGAGCGAGAGGTTCAGGGCGCCCAGGCCGGAAGTGAGCAGCGCCGTCAAGTCGAACTTGTGCAGGAGAATGCCGTTGGTAAAGAAGCCGAATCCCTGGAGGCCCCGGGAGCGGCCGTACGCAATACGATCGAGCAGGCGCGGATCGAGCAAAGGGTCGCCGACGGTGACCGCGAGACCCACGTTGCATCCGCCGAGAGCGGCGTATTCGTCGACGATCTTGGTGTAGAGGTCCCAGTCCATGATGATCTTGGGGCGCTCCATATACTGATAGGCGCAGAAGATACAGTCGGCGTTGCAGATGTTAGTAGTCTCAATACCCAACAGGGGCGGGCAGCGTTCCGCGGGGGCGAGACGGGCGGAGTAATCGCGCGGAAAGAGCTTGGCCACGAGCAGGCGCGTGTAGCCGCTGAGATTGGAGCGCCAGGGCTCTAGCATAAGTCCATCATATACCGGGGGCGGAGGCGGCCTGGCTCACAGGAGGGGCTTGCGCGCTATCAGGATGATTTCTTCGCCCGAGGAGCGATCCAGGACGGCCCAGCCGGCGCAGAGAACGGCAATCCATCTGGCCAGCCAGCCGCGCCAGGCCGGCTTCACGCCGCGCAAGGCCAGACTGGCCTCGGCCGTCCACTGGGCCATGCGGGCGGAGGTCCACACCACGGGAAGCAGTCCGACGCGGCGGGCGAGAGTCGCCAGCGCGGCGGGTCCCATCAACGTGTAGTGACGGGGCGTGTCGAGTTGGCGCCAGCAGGAGCCGAACCAGCGTGCCAGCACGCCGGCTGGGTTGGGCGAAATCGAAACCAGGACGCCGCCCGGACGCAAGGCGCGATAGAGCCGCTGCAGCGTTTCCGCCGGATCGGCGAGGTGCTCGATCACGTGGTGGAGCGTGATAGCCGCGAAACTCTCCGCCAAGAGAGGAGCCGATTCGAACGGAGTGTTCGACACCGCCAGCCCGGCCTGCCGGGCCAAGGCCGCGGCCACCGCATCCGGTTCAATTCCCTGGACCTCCCACCCCAGGCGTGACATGGTTAGAAGGTACTCGCCATTTCCGCAGCCGACATCCAGGAGGCGACCGGCCGGAGCAGGCACGAAGCGGATTCCAAACCCGACGCGGCGCCGGAGGCCCGGCCAGAGCGCCAGCAACCGAGCGAGAACTCGCGCCGCCAGACTCGAAGCGGGCAAAGGATATCCATAGGCGAGTCGCAGGAGCTGCCGCCGGGTGTCAAACCGCAGGGGGCCGAGGAATCCGGGGGTGGGGGCGAAAAGGTTTCGGGGAGGGGTGTGGGTCAGATAACCGGGCGGGTATAGAAGTCCGAGACTCTCCGGCGCGGGCCTCGGATCGAGCCACAGGATTTCGCAGGGCGGGCAGCGCCGGAAGGACCACTCCCCCGGAGCGGCCGCCACCGAGTCGCGCAATCCACGGTAACGAAGTTCGCCCGGAGACCCGCACAGCAGGCAGGACGCGGCTGGAACGGTTGCCACGTCAGACACCGGGCTCGTATGTACCTCGGGTGTGCACAGCGTAGGCCGGGCGCCCTGGAGCGCCACCTGGAGCCGGAGCATCCAAGACGGCGCGACACCACAGCTCGAGAATCATGACCGCCCAGGCCTGGGGCCAGCCGTGCCAGCGGCGGGACGGGGAACGGTCGGCGGCGAGAGGCGCGACGGCGTCAGGGTCGAGCAACCCACGGGCGGCGACGGCCTCGCGGGAGCAGGTCTCCTCCACCAGCGTCGCGAGCTCGTGACGAGCCCAGTAATCGTAGGGCAAGGCAAAGCCGCGCTTGGGGCGGCGCGCGATGTCAGCCGGCAAGACGTCGCGCAGGGCGTGGAGCAGGACCCGCTTGGCGCCGCTCGAGCCATATTCGAAGCCGGCGCCTCCGCCGGGGGCGAGCTTGTACGCATCGGGACAGGAGCGCGCGAACTCGGCGACCCGGACATCCACCAGGGGCACGCGCAGCTCGAGCGAATGCGCCATGCTCACGGCGTCGGAATCGCGTAAGAGCTGGCAGCCCATGTAGGCGCCGACGTCGAGCAGGCAGGAGAGGCCGACGGGGGACTCACGCCACCAGTCCGGTCCCGCGACGGGGAGCAGGCGCTCGACGCCTCCGGAGGCATCGGCAGGGCCAGGGGCCGCAAGCAGCCGACGGGCGGCGGAATATCCAAAGACGCGATGGTCGTCGAGCCAGGTGGCAAAGGCGTTGGCGCGGGCGGAGAGTTCCTCCAGGCGGCGTCCCAGGCGGCCGTTCTCTGGAGCGATGGGCTGCAGCACGGCGGAGATCCGGCCGGCGAGGCGATGGACGCGGCCCGCGCCCGAGGCGAACCGGGCCATCCGCCGCGTGACCGGATAACCGGCGAACCACTCGTCCCCACCGAGGCCGGAGAGCACGCCCTTGACGTCGCGAGCGGCGGCGCGGGAAACCACCCAGGTGTTGAGGCCATCGTTGGAAGGCTGGTCCAACTCGCCGGCGAAGCGCGGCAGCAGGCGGCAGGCCTCGCGTCCGGTGACTTCAACGACCGTCGGCTCGCAGCCCAGAGCGCGCGACGCCGCGAGGGCCAGCTCGGATTCGTCGGCCCCCGGCACATCGGGGAGGCGGACGGTATAGGTGCGGAGCCGCGGGTTGTTCCGGACCATCAGGCTCACGACACCGGTGGAATCGACGCCCCCGCTGAGGAAAGCGCCGACCGGGGCGTCCGCCAGCGCGTGCAGCCGGACACTCTCGTCAAGTATGGATCGCAGCCGGGCGGCGGCCTGGTCCAGGGTCTCACCCGATGGCTCGGCGGGAGGCATCCGCCAGAAGACGCGCTCTTCCCGGGAACCGTCGGGAGCCAGGCGCAGCAGGGAGCCGCGTTCCAGCATCCGAACCCCGGCGAGAATCGAGCGCGGCTGGAGGACGAATCCGATGGCGAGGTAATCGAGGAGAGCCTCGGGATCGATGGCCCGTGGGACGAGTCCAGAGGCGAGCAGGGAGCGGAGTTCGGAGGCGAACAGGATCGGGCCGGAGGGCCCGCCGGGTTGGGCCAGGTACAAAGGCTTGATGCCGAGGGGATCGCGGGCCAGCACGACGGCGGGCGGACCGTCCGGCGGGGCGTCGCGCCAGTCGAGCAGCGCGACGGTGAACATGCCGCGGAGGCGGTCGACGAAGTGCAGGCCCTGTTCCAGGTAAAGGGCCAGGATGACCTCGGTATCGGTGGTCGATTGAAACGGGTAGCCCCCGGCCGCGAGGCGGGCGCGTTCGGCGGAGTGATTGTAGATCTCACCATTGAAGAGAATCGCGACCCGGTGGTCCGGTGACCACAGGGGTTGCAGGCCGCGCTCGCTCAGGTCCACCAGCGCGAGGCGCACCGCGCCGGCCGCGCCACCCGCAAAGCTCAGCGAGCCGCGGCCATCCGGACCGCGGTGGCCCATGGCCTCGAGCATCGACGCCAGACGGGTTTGGGAATCACCTCCGCAATTCAGGAGACCGGCAATGCCGCACATAAGGAAGGAGTCAGACGGAAGCGTGCACGGGCTGCGGGCGGCTGGAGGCCGCACGCTCGAGAATCTCCCAGAGCCGGCCGGCCAGGCCGCGCCACTCGAAGCGCCGGATGAAATCCTCGCGTGGAGCGGCCAGAGGGCGACCGTGGAATTTGGCCTCCACCAGCGGGGCGAGGGCAGCCGCCAAGGCAGCGCCATCGGCGGGCGGGGTGCAAATGCCGAGGCCGGAAGCGACGAGGAAATCCTGGGCGTCGCCCTCCTGGATGGGAGCGAGAACCGGCCGGCCGACGCCCAGGTATTCGTAGGTCTTCTGCGGGACGAGTTCATTGCGGGGCGCGTCCCGGCGGGTGGCGAGGCAAAGGTAGGAGGCGTCCGCCGAGGCCAGCTCGGCGAGGGTCTCGCGATGGGTCCGGTAGCCGAGAACCCGGATCTGGCCGCGGGCCGGCGAAGTCTCGAAGAGATGTTGGTTGACCGCGTCCAGCGGGCCGAGGTGGCGAAATTCCACGCGCGGATCGCGCAGGCGCTCGAGGGCTTGCACCAGAGCGGCCGGGGAGTGGGTGCTGCGATCGACCGGGCGCGGCTCGAAAGCGCGCCCCTGAACCCAACGTCGCAGCGGTCCGGCGGGGGCCACGGGGCCGCAGAAGGCGCCAGTGTGAGCGATGACGAATTTATCCGGGGAGGCCGGCATCGAGGCGGGCCAGGCCGTGGAGTCGTAGCCCAGGGTAACGCAAGAGACGGATTCCGGATCGAGCGACGGATAGGTCTGCAGCAGCGTATCGCGCGAGCCCGGGGTGACTACGACCACCTGGCGGGCCGATTCGAGCACGCGGCGCTCGAGAAGCCGCTCGTGGTTCCAGCGGGCGCGGCTCGGCCAGGCGCCGAGGAGATAACCGGTCCAGAGATCCTGGAGGTCCGAAACCCAAGGAAGGTTTAACCGCCGCGCGGCGTCCCGGCCGGCGAGCGCCACCGAAAACGGGGGAGCCGTGGAGAAGACGACGTCGAAGGGTTGTTCGCGGTGGAGGCGTGCGGCGTGCTCGACGGCGCGAGCCGCCCAGCCCCGGGCGACGTCGGGAACCCAGAACCAGCGCACGGCGCCATACAGGCGGCAGCGGGCGAGGAGGCGGAACCAGCCCGCCGGAAGGCACGCCGGAAGGCGGACGGTGTCGTCCGCCAGCGCGACGCGGCTCCGATCGAGAGGCATGCGCAGGGGCGAGAGGGCCTGGTAATCCTCAGGAGTGGCGGTTAGGATCGTCGCCTGCACGTCCGGCGGGCGGTGGCGCAAGAGCATCTCGAGACGTTGTACGCCCGGGCCGCCGGAGGGCGGCGAGTAGTAGGACAGGATTATGACGCGCAGGGGGCGGGTCAAGGCGGAAGGTTGCTTCGGAGGTTTGCTTGGCCTAGACAGGCTTCCAGATCGTCGCCGGCATGCCGTAATGTTTATCTAGGATCTGGAACCGGTAGCCCATACTTACAAGTTGCTCAGTTATTTCCAGGCCCGCATCAATATTATGAATCTCAATCAGCAGAATCGGGCGCGTTTGTGCGAGGAGCTTTCCGGCGCCCTGGAGGACGCGCGCCTCGGCTCCTTCGACATCCAGCTTGATGACCGCGGGAACCGGTAGTTGGGAGTTCTCGAACAGGCCGTCGAGGGTGTGTACCGGAGCCGACAGGGGTCGTGCGGAGCGGTATTGGGGGGACTCTCTTTGGGCTTCCACACCGCCGAACTCTTCAACGAACGCCATGCTGGCGGCACCCGGCTCGCTCTGGTCGGCGAGGAGCCGGACCACACCGTCGAAATCGCCGAGAGCGAAGTTGTGGATGCGAACTCCTGCCAGCTCATTGCGCTCGACCGTTTCTGCTACGACTCGGGCGCTCGACGGCAGCGGCTCGAACGCCTCGACGACGCCGCCGCCGAGGCGCCTCCAGGCACAAGAATACAATCCCGCGTGAGCCCCGACGTCATACAGGACGCCTCCCTGAGCCGCCCACTCGGCCAGAGCCGCTATGAAGCGGGGCTCGTACTTGCCGGCGACAATCCAGTCGGCCCAGGGAGCACCCTCACCCGCCGGAATAAAGAACTGAAGCCCCTGCAAAATTCCGTGCTCGACTGTCCTCCACGAGGGAGCCAGGCGCGCCTTACCGCGCTCCGTCGGGAAAAGTTGCTTATCGAGCTTTCTTGCGAAAGCAACCACACGGTCGCGAAGGAGACGTGAATTGAGAACCTGGCTCATTGTCGACAGACTCCGGCGGACGACGACGCCCGCCGGTCAGTGGTTTCCAGGCCTAGGATTCGCAGCAGGTCGGAGCGCTCGCGCTGCGGACAAATAGCGTTGAAGCTGAACAGGGTCTCGTCTACGGTCTCGGATGAGGAGCTTGCCCTAGGCCGTGGAGGATCCCGTTCGACATATCCAATAAATCCTGCGAGTAGATCACCAACAGAACGATGGTAGCTGCGGCAGCGGCCCACAGCAGCCACTGAGTTAGACGCTGGATATGGCGGCGCATTTAGACAACAACCTCCGGTTGACTCGGCGAATCTCAATGCATGAATTATTGCGCAAATTGGGTGCCGGCGAGGTCCGGCGCGATCATGCCCAGAGGGCAACTTATCAGGCGGTGCCGCGAGGAAAGATCCGTGATCATTTGGTAGCGGTCGAAGGTGTAGGCTGCGCCACGAACAGGGCGTGGTTACTCATCACCTTATCCGAGGGCTCTTCGAACCGCCGCCAACAAGATCCGGGGCGAGACGGAGGTGATCATATCGAAGGACCGCGCGTGGGTGGACGCGGCGACGGACCGGGCCAGCAGGGCCGCCTCGGCACAGTAGGTGATCGAGGAGGCCAGTGCGGCGCCGGACACTCCGTAGCGGGGGATAAGGACCAGATTCAGCAGCACGTTCAGGATCATCCCGACGGCGGCGGCGACCGTGGTGGAGCGGACTAGGCCGACCCCGCACAAATAGGCGGTCTGGACTGACAGGGTAGCCATGGCGCAAACCCCCGGGAGCAACAGGAGAAACGGCACGATGGAGGGGAGGAAGGCCGGGCCATAGAGCCACGGGATGGCGAAGGAGGCCACCACTCCCAGCGCCGCCGCGGCCAGGGCGGTGCCCCAGAAGATGGTCGAGGAGAGGACCTGCACTTCGCGCTCTTTCGACGCTGCCAGTTGGGCCGCGACGCGGGGCAGGTAGAGCGTTCCCAGCCGTTGCGGAATCACCAGCAGCACTTCGGCCACGCCGTAGGCGACGGAGTAGATACCCACCGCGCGAAGATCGACGAGCACGCTGACCATCAGGACGTCCACGCGCTGGAGCAGAAATTGAAAGAGGCCTCCGATGTAGTTGAGGCCGGAGAAGCGAACCAGCCCCGTCCAAGTCTCCCGGGGGAGGAGGGGAGCGTGCCGCCAGCTCACCTGGCGCTGCTCGATCACCAGCAGCACGATGCAAGCTACCCCCTGCGAAACCAGACTGGCAGCTACGGCGGTAACGGGAGACAGGCGGTCCGCCAGCACCAAGGCGCCGACCAGAATAGATGCGCCGATCTGGCCCAAGGCCGATACCGCGGCGAACCAGACGCTATGGCCCTGCGCCAGTATCACGAACTGCAAGAAAGTACCCAACAGGGCAACAGGGATTCCCGCCACGGCCAGCCAAACCGCGGGAGAAAGGCGGGGCATGCCAAAGACGTAAAGGCACCAGCCCGTGCCATCCAGGAGAAAGGCGATAGCGATCGCAACGGCGGACAGGACTATCGCGAGCACCACGAGCGTCTTCACCAGGGAAGACGCCGCCACTTTGCCGCTGCCGAGGTAGTAAGAGATGGAGGCCGGGATTCCGAGGCCCAGGGCAGTGAGGAACAAGGTCACGACCATCATGGCGACGGTATACTCGCCCTTGCGCTCCGGCCCCAGCCAGCGCCCGATTACGACGGAGGTCGCGACACCCAGGGGCCAGGCGAAGGCTACCAGGGCGATGTTCCACCCCACGGTCGAGAGGAAGCTGCGCCGAGGCGGGACGGACACGGGCATCACTTAAGACCGCTTCCTCACGGTCGCGGCTCGGTTAGCTATCACGAGCGCCGCCCGTTCCACAGGAATTCCGGCGGCGGGACTTCCCAGCGTCCCACATACTCGCGATTGTGCTCCCGGCCCTTCACCCAGAAGGCTTGACTGTAGCCGAAACGTTCGAGCACCGGCTGCAGGCCCCGGCGGGCGATGAAGTCGTAGAAAGCATGCCGGCAGCCTTCCCAGTGCGCGAAATCGTCGAGCACGATCACGCCCCCTGCCTCCACGGCGTCGTACAACGTCTCGAGGGCGAGCAGAACGCTTTCATACCAGTCCGCATCGAGGTGCAGGAAGGCGATGCGCGGCGGCGGGGACACCAGCAGAGTCTGTTCGAACCATCCCTTCCGGATCACGCAACGCGAGGCCGGAAAGCCTGCGATGGTCAGGGCCTCCGCGACCGCGGCCTCCGAGCCGCGGCAGGCGCCCACATAGGTGCGGGCCAAGGGGCCATCGATCTCCACCGGCTCCGGCAGTCCTTCGAAGGAATCGTAGAGCCACAGCCGCCGCTCGCTCTCGCGAATGGCGACCGCCACCGCCGCCGCGCTGCCGCCGTTGCACGCGCCGCATTCGACGAAGTCCCCGGCTATGCCGCGGCCGGCCACGTCCCGCGCCAGCGTGTACAGCTTGACCAGGCCGCTCAACCCCGCCATGGTGTAGGGTTCCAGGCGCGCCAGCTCCGGCGCCACGCGCAGAATCCGCTCTTCCGTCGTGGGAGCCCATTGGACTCTGACGCGGTGCAGCAACGATCGCAGCAGGGAAGTCACTCCGGCAGACCGGGGGCGCCGGCGGCGCAGGGCAGCGGAATCCGGGGACCGGCGGGCAAAGGCTCGACGCTCCATTCCGGCTCGATCAGGACGACGCCAAAATCCCCGCGGCTCTCGCGGGACATGCCCGCGCCGGAATCCTCAATGGTCCAGGTGAGCGCGTTTTCATCGAGAAAGAACAGTTCCCCGATCGGGTTACGGAGCGCCACCAGCAGCCGGTAGGCCCCCGGCGCGAGCAGCCGGGACGGCAGCGCACAGCGGAAGCGATAGAGGCCCGGCCGGTGGAGCTCGGCCAGGGGGAGGGCGTCGGTGGTGAAGATCGCGACCGACTGCGAGTTGAACACGCGGAAGGTGACCTGGAGGGTCTCGGTCTCGCGGACGCGCAGATCGATCTCGAACACCGCCCGCTGGTGGAACGAAACGGTGGTGGCCGGCTCGCCTCCGGCATCCACGAGGGCCAGGCGCACGGGCTCGACCCGGGCCGGCGCGAGACCGCTCCAGGAGCGCGCGGCGCCCGCGGAGCGGCCGGTCCCCAGCAGGTACTCGTCGATCACCTCCTGCGACGGACCGAAGCGGAGCAGCCTGCCTCCGGCCAGCAGCATCGTGCGCGGGCACAGCCGGCGGATGGCCGCCATATTGTGGCTCACAAACAAGATGGTGCGGCCCCCGCGCGCTACCTGTCCCATCTTGCCCAGGCACTTATTCTGGAAGGACGCGTCCCCCACGGCCAGCACCTCGTCGACGAGGAGGATTTCCGGGTCGAGATGCGCCGCGACGCTGAAGGCCAGGCGCAGGTACATGCCGCTCGAATAATGTTTGACCGGCGTATCGATAAATTTTTCGACCTCGGCGAAGGCCACCATTTCGTCGAAGCGGCGTTCAATCTCGGCGCGCTTCATCCCCAGGATGGCGCCGTTTAGATAGATGTTTTCGCGGCCGCTCAGCTCGGGGTGAAAGCCGGTGCCCACCTCCAGCAGCGAGCCCACCCGGCCATAGATGGCCGCCTCGCCGGTGGTCGGCTCCGTGATGCGGGAGAGGATCTTCAGCAGCGTGCTCTTCCCCGCCCCGTTGGCGCCGATGACGCCCACCACTTCCCCCCGCGGGATCTCGAAGGAGACGTCTTGCAGGGCCCAGATCGTGCGCGGCTCAGAGCGGGTCCGGCCATTCGGGTGCAGGAGCAATCGTGCAATACGCCCGGGCAGCGCCGCGGCGCTGGCGAGGGTATCCCGGAGGGTACGGTAATATTCGACCTGGCCGATGCGGAACTGCTTGCTGAGGCCGGTCGCGCGGATGGCGAGGGGGTTCATCGCAAAGGGCTACACCACGTCGGCGAAGGTCCGCTCCATGCGGCGGAAGTAATAGGCGCCGCCGATGAGGATGGCGAGAGAGGCCACCGCCGACACCACCAGAAGCGGGCCGGGCGCGGTCTTGGTTCCGAGCAGGGCCCATCGAAAACCCTCCACCACACCGACCATCGGATTCAATCCATAAACGGTCCGCCACGGCTCGTGGAGCAGACTGCTCGGGTAGGCAATGGGCGTAGCGAACATCCAGAGCTGGACCACGAAAGGAAGGATGTACCGCACATCGCGGTAGAGGACGTTAAGCGCGGCGAGCCACAATCCCACCCCGAGGGCCGTCGCAAGGGCCAGCAACAGCAGCAGGGGCAGCCAGAGCACGCCCGCAGTGATGGAGACGCCGGCCGCCAGGATCAGGGCGATCAGCACGGAGAACGAAAGCAAAAAATCCACCACGCCGGAGAGCACCGCGGCCACCGGAATCACCAGGCGCGGGAAGTAGACTTTCTGGATCAACTGCGCGCTGCCCACCGTGCTATTGGAAGACTGGACCAGCCCGTTGGCGAAGAATGTCCAGGGCACCAGGCCCGCCATGGAGAACAAGTGATAGGGCACGCCATCGGAGGGCATCTTGGCCAGCCGTCCGAAGAAGAGGCTGAAGACCAGCATAGTGAAAACGGGCTGGATAATAGCCCAGCCGGCGCCCAGCGCCGTCTGCTTGTAGCGAACTTTGATGTCGCGCCAGATCAGGAAGTAGACCAGCTCCCGGTACTCCCACAGCTCGTGGAGCTGGAGCGAAGTCCAGCCGCGGGAGGGACGGATGTAAGTGACGTCCTCTGCCGCGTCCCGAGCGGCAGCCGGAACCGGGACTTGACCGAGGGCGCTCATGAGCGAGCCGGAAGATCGCGGGGGTCGGCCGGCGGGGGCGGCGAGGCCCCTAAGACGGCCCGGAATTCGCGCCACAGAGCCCCGCAAAAGGCCTTCCGCCGCTCGAAGCTGGGGCTCGGCAGCGCCACCACGGTGCGTGCCACGGCCAGGAGCAGGTTGGCCGCCGCGAGTCCCCAGGCCTGGGCCCGCCGATGATGCTTCTGAAGAAAATAGACGGCGTTGCGGCGCAGCAACAGGCTGACCTCGCCTTCCAAATCGTAGCCGGATTCCTTCTGGTGATGGATAACGCTGTCCACGGGAACATAAGCCAGGCGCCAGCCGGCTTGGCGAAGGCGCAGGGCAAGATCGGCGTCCTCGATGTACATGAAATAGCGGGGGTCGAAGGCGCCCACCTGCCGGAGCGCGGAGGCGCGCAACAGAATGCACACGCCGTTGAGCATCTCGACCGAGCGGACCTTACCGCCCGAGCGCTCGTAGCCAGCCGGAAAAAGGCGGTAGCCGAACCAGTCCACGAGCTGTCGGAAGAGCGCGGGGTAGCGCAGAATCGTGTTCTGAATTTCGCCGCGCCGGCGGAGGTAGACGCGCGGGCCGGCGAGAGCCACGTCCGGATTGAGCTCCAGGAAGCGGACCAGGCGGCCGACAAACCCGGGCTCGATGCATTCGGTGTCGGCATTTACCAGCAGGACATACTCGCAACCCCCCTCCAGGGCGCGGGCGATGCCCAGGTTGTTGCCGCCCGTGTAGCCGGTATTGGTCTCGGCGGCGATCCAGTCAACGGCGGGCCAGGCCGCGCGCAGGCGCTCGACGGCGGCGGCGTCACCCCCGTTATCGACGACGATGAGATCCAGCGGAGGGGTGGTAACTTGCTGGAACGAGCGCAGGCAGCCGTCGAGCAGGTCGGGCTGCTGGTAGTGGACGATGACCACTCCGACCCGGGCGGTAGCCGGCTGGAGGTCCAGATAGTCGTAGTACAGCGCGGCCGAATCGAGATCGAAGCTCAACAGCGGCGGGACGGCCCGAAACAAGGCGACGAACGGTTCGGCCAACGCCCAAGCTGCGGCGCGCAGGGCGGGGATCGGATGCGACGGAAAGGCGCGCAGGGCGGAGAGGAGGCGTCCGGCCGGGAGTTTCACAACGGCCTTCCAAATCGCGCGTGCGCGCGGGTGGCGGGTGGCGTACCGCGGCCAGCCGAAATATCCATACCGCCGGGCGGTCACCGTGATCCACGGCCAGTGGCGGAGCCGCCGCAACGTGTGAGGCCAGGTGAGCGGCCGGGGCGGGTGGAGCACTACGGCATCCGGCGCCCAGACTATTTCACCGTGCTGTTCAACTCGCGCGGCGAGGTCGCAATCCTCGAAGGCCGCGAAAGGGAAGCGCTCGTCAAAGCCGCCGATGCGGGCCAGCACCTCGCGGCGGTAGGCGACGTTGCACGTCAGGTAGACGCCGCCGGACTCATTCGTGGGCGCGGTCTCGGCCGGACCGAGCGGCCGGCCGGAGGTGACGCGTCCTTCGGCTCCGCAAGCGCCGGGCCGGGAGGCCGCGGCCACCAGCCGCTCTAGCCAACCCGGCTGCGGAATGGTGTCGTCGTCGGTCATTGCGACGAAGTCCCCCGCAGCGTGGCGCAGGCCCAGATTGCGGACGGCCGCCGGTCCACGCTGCTCCTGCCGGAAATAACGAAGACGGGGCTCCGACTGCTGCCAGTCGCCAAGCATTTCGGTCGTGCCGTCTTGTGAGCCGTCATCGCACACCAGCACTTCAAAGGAACCGGAGAAATCCTGGGCCAGGACGGCCTCCAGGCACCGGCGCAGCTCCTGCTGCTTGTTGCAGGTCGGGATAAGAACGCTCACGTTCATCGCCGCGGGACCTCCGCCGGCCGGGGCGGGGCGGCTTCGGCCGGAGACGAAATCGCCTCAGGCGGGGCAGCTTGCCGGAGGCGTTCGAGCATCTTGAGACCGATGTGGTACTCGTGAATACTCGTCAGCAGGCAGAAGTGTAGGCCGGCCGCGCCGTCCAGAAAACCGGCGCGCAGCACGTACATGTAGAGAAACCGCAGCAACGGCCGGAACGGGAGCCGCACCCACAGCCGCTTGAGCAGGCGCTTGCGGCGGACGGCGCCGTGCAGGTGCTCATCCTGGTGGAACACCGGCTGGCGGCGCAGCTTCAGGTAGACGGCGGAATCCCAGTCCGAGTAACGGTTGTGGCGCTCGAGGTAGTGGAAGAGGCTTTTGTAGTCGTGATGCAGCAGGTCGTTCTGCAGGTAGCCCGCCGGGCCCTCCAGGACCACGTGCTCGTGGACTTCGTTATCGCCCGTCTGCGGAGCCTCTACAGCCACGCTCTCGTAGCGGCCCAGACGATGACGGAATAGGCGCAGATTCCAGCTCGGATACCAGCCGCCATGGCGGATCCAGCGGCCGAGAAAAATCAGGCGCCGGTTCAGGTAGTAGCCCGCCGGACCGTCCGGCCGGGCCACGCAGGCGGCGATTTCCCGGGCGAGTTCCGCCGGCACGCGCTCGTCGGCATCGACGATCAGAACCCATTCGTGGCGGAAAGGAAGGTTTTCGAGCGACCAGTTCTTTTTCTTGGGTCCGCCCTGGTAGTGGAACTGCACAACGCGCGCCCCGGCCGCTGCGGCGAGGCTCGCGGTCGCGTCCGTCGACTGGGAATCGACGACGAAGACCTCGTCCGCCCAGCGCACCGACTCCAGGCAAGCGGCAATGTTGGCTGCCTCGTTCTTGACCGGGAGGAGGACCGAGACGGGCGCCTTCATGCGGCAGCGACCTCGGCGGCGGCTCCCAGCATCTGCTCGAAATGGCGGCGCCAGCTAAAATCTTGCGCGCGTGCGAGCCCCGCCGCGCTCAGGCGGGCGCGCAGCTCGGCGTCGTTCATGACCCGCCGGCACTGCGCGGCCAAATCTTCCGGATCGAGTGGCGAGAAGAACAAAGCGGCCTCGCCCGCCACTTCGCGATGCACTCCGATGTCCGAGGCGATCACCGGACGTCCCAGCGACATCGCTTCCACCACCGTGTGGCTGAAGGACTCCGTGTAGGCCGGACAAATCACGGCGTGAGCCGACCGGTAGGTATCCGGCAGGTCGTCATAGGCGACCCGGCCCAGCATCGTGAGGGTGTCGCGAATTCCCAATTCGTCGATCAGACGGGAGGCGCGGGTGGTGTCATAGCCTCCTTGCAGCAACCCCGGCTCCAGCTTGGTGGAAAGCACAAGGTGTACCGGGCTCCCTCCGGCGCGCAGGAGCGCGAAGGCGCGCAACACGGTTTCGAAATTGCGGAAATAGTTGTAATGGCTGACCACCAGGAATCGGAAGGGAGGCGGTTCGGCCGCCGCGCGGCGGGGGCGTCCATTCTCTCCGGGCCAGAGCTGAAAGCCATGATGAATCGCGCGCAGGCGGGGCAAGGGGTCCCCGGTATCGGACCGCATCATTTCAGCGAATGCCGCGGTCGGGGCGATGGTGAGCCGGGCGGCCCGCGCCGACTGCCACGCCAGGCGCCGCATGAGCAGGTGGACCGCCGCCCAGCGGTAGTGTCGGCGGGCCAGCAGGTCCTCGAGGAAATGGGGAGTGAAGTAAAGCGGGTTGCGGCTCAGCAGGACCACCGGAACCGCCGAACGCAGGGGGCAGAAGTTTCCGACGCACACCAGCACGTCCGCGCCCCACGCCTTTACTTCGCGTGGCAAGAGGCACTGTTCCCAGAAGAAACGCGCCGCGTAGCTCCGCTCCGCCCACGGGCAGGAGCGCACCTGGAAGTTGGCCGGCAGATCCGCCAGCTCCGCGGCGGCCGACGCCGGGACGTAGAGCCGGTAGTGGTGCGCGGCCAGGCCGGGCAGAGCGCGGGCGAGATTCAACAGATAGGTGCGGCCGCCGCCAGCCGAAGCGGAGAGGGCGTGGATGGCGATCTTCATCGGTGCCGCAGCACCTCCCCGCCCGCTGCTCCCTGACGAGTGGCCCCCGGGTTCACACCGGCCTGCCACCCGGTTACCGCCCGCAAGGCCTGGTGGAATCCCGCCACGGACTGCTCCAGGGTCCAGTGGGAAATCCGTTCCGCCGAGCGCGCCCCCATGCGCTCCAATTCCTCGTCGTCCAGTCGGGTAAAGCGATCCAGGCAGGCGGCGATGGCGGTGGCATCGGTTTCGTCAAAGGAAAAGCCGTTGCCGCCTTCGTCCACCAGGTCGGGGCGGCATCCGGCGCTGCGCGCCACCAGCACCGGCAAGCCGGCGGCCATCGCTTCATTCACCACCAGTCCCCAGGGTTCATAAAGCGACGGAAGCACCAGGGCGTCGGCGAGCGCGTAGAACTTCGGCAGCTCGGCCTGCTCCTGGAAACCGAAGCGGAAAACTCCCTCCAGGCGGAGGTCCCCGATGAGCCGGTCCAGGCGGACCCGCTCCGGTCCGTCTCCCACCAGGGCCAGGTTCAGAGGCCGTCCGGACGACGCGCGGTGGCGGGCCAGGGCGCGCAGGAGCCGCTCCAGATTTTTCGTGGGCGCGAGGCGTCCGGCATAGAGCAGCAACCGGCCGGGCGGCAGGCCGAGCTGCTGGCGCAGTTCGCCGCGGCGGGTGCGCCACGCGCGAGTCTCGCGGGCGAAGAAGTCATTGTCCACGGTCAGCGGCGACCAGAACTGCCGCTCCGGTGCCACTCCGTACCGGCTCCAGAATTCGCGGCTGGAGGCGCCGATGGCCAGGACTCCCGCGGCGTGGCGGCAGAAGTAGTCGAGCCAGGCGTCCTTCAGAACCGGCAGCGGGCCGCGCCTCGTGTGGGCGTTGGAGTCACCCCACAGCAAGTAGGGAACGTCGCGCCGGACGGCCCACCGCGCGGCCTGCAGGTGCGCCAGGTAACTGTAACCGTGCAGCACCACGCACTCCGGCTGGAAGGTCCGCAATTCCGCCTCCAGCCCCCGGTTAATTACCCCGGCGACGGGCAGCGGGTAGAGCCACTCGGGTGTCAGACAAGGAAGCTGCACGGCCGGGTAGGAGGGCTTCCGGTCCGACCAGCCACGCAGAGAATCGCGGCCTTGCAAAAGCACCACCCGCAGGCTCAAACCGGGGGTCTGGTGAAGCCGGCGGTACAAGGGCTCCCAGTAAGGGGCCTGCACCAGCGTGAGAACTGCCAGGCGCATGGTTTAGAAGACTATGGTGAGAGGATTCCCGCAGCTCCGGGTGCGGGAACGCCGCCCCAAGAGCGCGGCGCACCCGCTTCCCGCTCGGGTTGCGGCAGGGACGAGCGGCGCGCCGGGGCCGGGCGGAAGCGGGACATCATCCCGTTGAGCAAGAAGCATTGACCCCAGAAATAAAAAGCCGTGAAGCTGCCCGGCGCCAGCAGCCAGCCTTCGAAAAGAGCATTGACGATAAGGGCGAGCAGCGAGGCGCACACCGCGGTGAGCCAGGGGTCGCGGACCCGCCAGCAGAATCTCACGGCTCGAACCGCCAGCAACACGAGCCCGGCGAATAGCGGCACGGCTCCTAGTATCCCGATTTGACCGAGGGTACCCCAGAAGCTGCTGCCGGTTTCGACCGTCCCGGCTCCGCTCTGGGTATCGGGCGTCCAACTGACTTGGGTGGCGCTGGTAATACCAAACCCGTACCCCATCCAGGGGTGCTCCCGGAAGTTCTGCTCCGCCCGCTTCCAGGGCTCCAGGCGGCTTTGGAAGAGGTCCCCCTGACCGACCGTGTGCTTGTAAAGGTACTTTTGCACCGTCCGGGGTATGTAGGCGGGGTCGGCTACTGCCCGGACCGTAAAGAAGAACGTTGCTAACAGCACCGCAGCCCCGACGCGGCGATCGAGATGTACCACCGCCAGAAGACTGAAAGCCACCAAGCCGCCGAGCAGACCAGCCCGCGAACCGCTCAGAAGCAATAAATACCCCAACAGGGCCACCGCCGCTCCCTGCGCGAAACGTGCCCCGGACCAGGGCCGAA
>JBGPDC010000002.1:0-80643 GCA_041482115.1 Terriglobia bacterium
CAGATTCTACAGATTCTGAGTCTGTCGCTTTTCGAGAAAACGCCCATTTTACGGGCACTTCAGCCATCGGACTCCCAAGAAGATCTATGTGATTTCGCTAACCAACTGAATCTGTTCAACTTATAGCCGGACAGTAGTGAAGCGACACAAAGGACAAGGGTTTGGGAGATTCCTTGTCAAGTACGCCCTCAAGTGCGCCTGTGAAATCGCTGAAATGTCAAGCTGCGTTGCCGTAATGGTTGACCCGAAGGACGATCAACTTAAGAAGTACTATATGAAGTATGGAGGGTTCGGTGAACTGCCAGAGAGCCCGTTGCGACTCTACATTGCCATCAAAACCGCAAAAAGGCTTCTCATAGGGAGTTCAAGCTGAGCCACTGAATTGGCCATGTCACGTCCAGCCGATTCTAGTAGGTCCTGTCAGTCAAGTATACTTGTGCCCAAATTTGGGTAATAATATAGTTGACATACCATGAACTTTAGGGCATACTGGGTTCATGGAAGCCCAAGCAACCCTCCGAGACGCAATCATCTGGTTCGCGGACTACGAACATTGCCGCCAGTTCATGGTGGAACTGCGCTGGCGTGATGGCAAGGTGAAGTGCCCCCGCTGCGGCGCTGAGAAGGTCACGTACCTTGAGAATGCCCGCGTTTGGAAGTGCTACGCCAAGCACGAGCGCCCCACGTTCACGCTCAAGACAGGCACGCTCTTTGAAGATTCCCCGATTGCCCTGGAAAAATGGCTGCCGTGCGCTTGGCTGATTGCCAACTGCAAAAACGGGATCAGCAGCTACGAGATTGGGCGCGACTTGGGCGTTACACAAAAGTCGGCATGGTTCATGCTGCAACGGCTTCGCCTTGCGATGCAGGATACCGAGACGGGCGGAAAGCTTTCGGGCCAGATCGAAGTAGATGAAACCTTTATCGGCGGCGCGGCGCGGTTCATGCACCAGGAAAAGAAACTGGCCCGCCGTGGCGGACGCAGGAAAGCCCCAGGACCGCAAGGCAAGGCGATCGTGGCCGCAGTTCTGGAACGTGGGACGGAAGATAGCAAGTCGAAGGTCCGCGCTACCGTTGTGGCGAAGCGCAAAAAGCAAGGCCTCCAGGCTCTCGTGCGCGAGAACGTGGAAGCTGGTTCGGCAGTCTATACCGATGCCCTGCAAAGCTACGATGGTCTGAGCACCGACTACCTGCACCAAGTCATCGACCACGCGGAAGCCTACGTAGACGGGCAGGTTCACACCAATGGCACGGAAAACTTCTGGTCCCTCCTGAAGCGCGGTCTGAAGGGAACCTATGTTAGCGTGGAGCCGTTCCACCTGTTCCGCTATGTAGATGAGCAGGCATTCCGGTTCAACAATCGCGAGTTCACGG
The DNA here is from genome assembly GCA_041482115.1 of Terriglobia bacterium. GTDB lineage: Bacteria > Acidobacteriota > Terriglobia > Bryobacterales > JACQDG01 > JBGPDC01. The sequence goes on from JBGPDC010000002.1 coordinate 1,375, forward strand.
ATGCTGAGCGGTTCGCGTCGGTTCTGAAGCAGATCGTAGGTCGCAGGCTGACCTACCAGGAAGTCACGGGCAAGACGGAGAGTGCCTCTTCATCATGAATAAGAGCGGGCTGCCCCGGCAGAAGCGCGGCTCCAAGGTTTGGCTATAATGGGGGCGATGGCAAGGCGCATTCAGGACAGAGAGGAACTGCGGGCGTACTTTGAAGTTCGCGTCCAGAAGATGTCAGAGCGCATTCTTGATGCCTTTGATGATCTGTTCAGCAAAGAAGCCACTCAGCGCCATCGCGAGTTCGAGGATCACGTAGAGAGGCGATTACGCAATGGCGCAAAGTTCGTTCCTCGAACGCGACAGCCCCGTTGACTTTCTTTACCTCGATAAGAACCGCATAGCTTCTTTGATCGGGCAGCTATCCGACAAGGGCATGCTAACAGGGCTGAAGTCTACGGTCGAGCAATCCCGAAGTACCGAAGGGCGGGCCGCCGGTAGCCTTGCAATTGTAGAGGCGGAAGCGGGTCGATCACGCACATCTTCTGCATCATCCGAAGAAAGTTACGACCCATTTTGGACTCACGCCTATACATTCCTCCGGGATCTGGAGGCTAACTTCGCCGTCCCGCTGGCGAAGGCACGCCTCGGCAGCCTAGTCAAGTTCAGGGCATTGATTCAGTTTTTAGATCTTAGGCTCATGAGAAATCTCTGGGAGCCATCGTTACGGGCATTGGCAGCGTCTCAAGAACAGATAGTCAATCCAGCCAGTTCTCGTCAGCAGAAGCGGCATCAACAGCGTCAAGAAGCAAAACAGCCAGCAGGAGCCCAACCCCTACCGGGCGACATGGCAATAGGCCTTCAGTTCCTTCAGGCTATGCCGCATCTGTTTCACATGACGTTCCTATCTGAAGAAGGACTCTCGCTTTGGGCCGCCGTCCGGTCGGATCATTTGACTATCAGCAGCGAAGATCTCACGATGAAGTTCGGCGCTGCAATAGATGGATTGTGGACCGTTGTCGGCATAGTGGATGGCGGGGTCGCACCGGCAACACTCCTCCCTGTCGGCAGCGAAATGCTGGACACGCTCGTCGATACAATGGCCAAACTGCGGGGACTCATGGGGCGTCCCCAGAATCATTTTGGTCTTACTCCAATTGCGATCTATGCCCCGTTACTAGGAATTGCTGAGATTGAGGCCGCCTCTGCCGCATCTCCTGATTCGTCAGCGGGGAATACATGAAGCGTCCGTCATTCGACAACACGCCAGAGTTCGAGCACTTCAAGAGTGTCATGGGCGGTGTGCTGGCTGTACCGAAGGCACGGATCGACAAGCTGATTCGAGAAGCCAAGGATTCCTCACCGCGGAACGGCGACCCTCACGCGCCCGGCCGCAAGCCCACAAAAAGACGCGCGAAGAATCGACCGCGTTAGGGCCGTTGGTGTTCGCTAGAATGGGCCTTACAACGAAAAGCCCGGCACGGAGGCCGGGGCTTCTCGATAAGGTCTAGGCAACCTCATCGTAGCCCTTTCCCCTGTCGGACGCAAGGGGAGAGGTGTGGAGATCGGCGATCTATCAATACGCGCCGTTCTGCGGGAGGCAGAGGCGAAGCGGTTGTTCGAGGAGGCGACTTCCGAATATATACGAATGGCCTGCCTCAGGGAAGCGGGGGCATCATCCCCCACGGCGCTCGAAACCGCTGAGGCCTACCTACTATCCCGTAAAACCTACAGCGACTATAAGAGGGCGTTCTCGGCTACATCTTACAGGTTTGCCAAGGAGCAGTTTGAGCGTGATAGGCCAAAGCGGGAAATGGACGAGACGATCCGAAGCGCGGTTGACGAGCGAGTCAGGAACCTTGCGCCCCCGCCATCTAAACCAAAGAGTTTTGGAGCCAGCCTACGCGAAGCTAGAGAGAAAATCGGTTGGTCGCAGGAAAAACTGGCAGCGGAACTAAAACAGTTCGGGCAGGGCAGGATATCGGACATTGAAACAGGTAAATCCGATCCCCAGATCAGCAGTCGCCCGATTCTTGATGACTTCATCCGTCAGGTTGAGGCTTTCGACGGCAGTCCCAAAGACTTCCGTTATCGCAAGTAACCCATTTCCTACCGCCCGATGAAAACGGCATGAGAACGGCATAGACCATCCAGGGGCTTCCGTTCTACGCTCTGAGGCATGAAGATTCTCCGGGCCATCCTGGATTCAGCGGACGCCGTAGCGGCCTTGCGAAGCCTAGCCCTCGTGTCTACCGAGGCGGAACGCCTCAATCTAGTCTATGGGGTAATCGAGGACAACCTCAGGGCGCTTTCCTCCGGCGCGAGGCTACCTCTGGATTCTTGGGCACGGGTGGCCGTAGCCTTCGCTCAGCGTCCAAACCCTCCGCCCGGCACGTCAGACACCTAGCCCCGGTCAACCATTCCGCCGTTGACCGGTCGTCTTAAACACGAAGCCCGGTTCGGGGTCTTTGGGGGCCTCCGAGCCGGGCGTGGCGGAACCTTCCACAATCCGATACTATCAAAACTGCTTGCCAAAATCCAGCCGGTCACGTCAGTTCAAAGCGTAGCAGATTTGGTATGGCAAGTATATTGTTACCAAAATTTGCCGGGACGGGGTGAACGAGCCGCTGGGTTGTTTCCGAAGGCGCCACCATCGTATTCCCTACCAGCTTGCAATCGGCCAAACTGGGCGGCGATTAAGGACCAGCTGACCAACGGTGGGCGCAGCGAGGTTGCCCTCGCGAAAGGCGTGCGGTCGTTCCGCCTGGCAGTTTCGAGCGAATAGGAGTAAGCTACTCGGTGTTCGCAGACTGGGAATCCGGAAGGTTCAGGAGATCAAGAGATGAGAGCAGCAACCATCAGAACGGCAGTTTGCTCGTTTGTAGCTGTAGTGGCGCTGAGCGTCCCATTCGCTCTCGCGCCGGACACCCCGGCCTTGGCGCAGAACGGCTCCGGCAAGGCTCCGCTCTATAACACCGCCAAGCAGAAGCTGCTGGACGGCAAACAAATCAACGGTCACACCGTCAGCCGTCCCGATGCCCAAGCGTATTGCGAGGCCGCGCCGCATTACGACTACACCTGGTTCGAAATGCAACATAGCACGCTGTCATGGGCGGATATCGAGAGGATGACGGCCACGTGTCCGCACACGGGCGTTCCCATGGTCCGCATCCACGATGAGCTTGAAAGCTCGCTGCAGCACGCCACCGACATCGGCCTGATCGGCATCATCATGCCGACCGTGGACACGCCGGAAAAGGCCATGCAGACCGTCCGGTTCTGCAAGTATCCGCCCTTCGGACGGCGCAGCCAGGGCGGCGGCCAGGCCGGACGGATCTGGGGCATCAACGGCATCAACTACCGCCAGACCATCAACGACAACATGCTCGTCGTCGTGATGATCGAGACGCCGGTGGGCGTGGCGAATGCCTATGAGATCGCCCGGGTTCCCGGCGTCGATGTGGTGATCACGGGCAACAGCGACCTGACCAATTTTTCGGGCTATCGCCCCGGGGACCCCCACTACGAGCAAATGCTGGTCGACGTTCGCGACGCGGTCCATCGAGCCGGCAAGATCTTCGGAACGGCCGCCGAGACCTACCGGTCGGGGCATCCGCTGAGCAAGGATGTGAAGTTCACGCAAAACGGCCCGCCCAACGACGGCTGGACGCCGCCGGGGGGAGGTGGGAAGAAGGGTGGCAAGAAGGGCGGCCAATAGTAAGGGTTTGTTGACCGTCGAATTTCGGCGATACACCTCGCGCGCGGCGCGGGGCGGGCGGGGTGTCTGAAAGCCCTACCCGTTGAAAGCCGCCAGGTTCGTTAGGCGACTGAAACTAGCGCCGTGGGGCCTGGAGGAGGCGTCACGGAATCGCGTGCTACTTCTTCGTCGTATTCCCGTACGTTTGTCCCGGAAAGGTCACCTGCAGGCGGATGCCATCGGGATCGAAAAATTCATTCAAGGTTCCCTGTCTCGACAGCTCCGCTTTGGCGCCGAGCGCCTGGACGACTTTGGTGGCGGCCGGGGCGTCGAAGTTATCGACCAGCACGCTGAAGTGGTCGATCTTAGCCGGCTTAGCGGGCGCCGGGTTATAGAGCAGGACTCTGGTCTCGCCCGCCTGGAAGGCGGGCTGCGGCGGATTTCCCTGCCCTGCCGCCGGCTCGCCGAACAGCTTCCGATAGAATTCGGTCGCCCGCGCCATGTCGCTGACCTGGATCGCAAGGTGGTGCATGCCGCGGGACTGAAAGAGAGCTTCCTGTTTCGGGCCGGCTTCGGGCGCGACGTTGCTCAACTGTTTCCAGGACTGGTCGGCCCAGAGCTGTACGCTCGTGCCATCGGGATCGGTGACAAAGAGCCCGACATTCGACTCGCGCACTTTCAATCCGGCTTTCTCGAGCGCGCTCTGCAGGCTGGGCGCGTTGAAATTTTCAATGCCGATGCCGACGTGATCGATGCGCTTCGCTTCACCAGCCGCGGCCGGCGCGATCGCCATATAGCAGGGGCCCAGGCGCAGGTAGCGGCGCGGCGTCCGGCTGTCTTTCAGCACCTCGTTGCCGAAGAGACGGCGGTAGAACAGCATGGCCTTGTCGATATCTGCGACCGCGAGCTCCACGTGATCGACACGCGTGGCGCGGAGGAGCCCCGCCTCCGCGTGAGCCTGCGGCGCTGCTGCCGCCGCACCGAGCATCAAGAGCGCCTCACGCCGGGTAATCCGATCGAGTGACATGCGTCCTCCTTGGGGGAACTTGCCGCGCCCTGCTTAGAGGGCCATTGTAACCGAAGAAAAAACCTCGCGCTTCTCGTCAGGCGGAGGCTGGGAATCTCTCGGCGGCGCGAGCTTTTGCTTTGGCCGCCTCTTCTTCCCGGCTCTTCGGCGGCGCGCCCGTTTCGAGCGAACGGAGCAGCCGATTAGAGATGCCGGCGATTTCGTCGACGGCGGCGTGGAAAGAGCCTTCGTTAGCCTTCGACGGCTTGTTGAAACCGCTGATCTTTCTCACGAACTGGAGCGAAGCAGCTCGAACTTCTTCCTCCGTGACGGGCGGATCGAAGTTGAAGAGGGTTTTGATATTTCTGCACATTTTCTAGGACCTCATTGAGCTTGGCATACTAGGATCCAGGGATGCGCGGCCGAGTCGGACCTGGGGGTCCGATGCGGGCGAGGGCGCCCGCCCCACGGCTACGTAGAACACGCGCGGGCGCGCTCGAGGAGCAGCTCGCGCTCGCGGAGGTTGCGCGTGAGCGAGGCGGCGCGCTCGAACGCGGCGCGGGCCTCGCCGAGACGGCCGAGCTTGAAGAGGAGGTCGCCGCGCACGCTCGGCAAGAGGTGGTAGCCCTGCAGGGACGGGTCCGGGAGCAGCGCGTCGACGCGCGCGAGGCCCGCTGGGGGACCGAAGGCCATGGCGACCGCGACCGCGCGGTTCAGTTCCACGATTGGAGAGGGCGCGACTTGGGCGAGCTCCGCGTAGAGTCCGGCGATGCGCGGCCAGTCCGTTTCGTCCTGGGCCAGCGCTCGCGCGTGGCAGGCGGCGATGGCGGCCTGGAGCGCGTAGGGGCCGCGCGCGCCACCGAGCTTTTCGGCACGCTCGAGCGCGGCGAGGCCACGGCGGATGAGGAGCTGATCCCACCGCGCGCGGTTTTGATCGAAGAGCAAAATAGGCTCGCCGGAGGGGCCGAGGCGCGCGCGCGAGCGGGACGACTGGATCTCCATGAGCGCGACGAGGCCGTGGACCTCGGGCTCCTGCGGAGCGAGCTCGGCCAGGATACGCCCGAGACGGAGCGCGTCCTCACAGAGCGCCGGCCGCATCCAGTCATCGCCGGCGGTGGCCGAGTAGCCCTCGTTGAAGATGAGATAGATGACGTCGAGCACCGACGACAGACGGGCGGCCAGCTCGGCCCCCCGGGGCACCTCGAAGGGGACGCGCTGTTCGGCGAGGGTGCGCTTGGCGCGGACGATCCGCTGGGCGATCGCCGGCTCGGAGACGAGGAAGGCGCGCGCGATCTCGCCGGTGGTCAGGCCGCCGAGCAGGCGGAGGGTGAGCGCGACGCGCGCCTCGGCGGAGAGCACCGGATGGCAGGCCGTGAATACGAGGCGCAGGAGGTCGTCGCCCACATCGTCGTCCAGGGCCGCGTCGAGGTCGGGCGCGGCCCTCTGTTGCCGGGCCTCCATCTCGCGGCCGAGCTCCTCGTGCCGGCGCTCGAGGCGCTGGCTGCGGCGCCAGTGATCGATGGCACGATGCTTCGCGGCGGCCATAAGCCAGGCGCCCGGATTGTGCGGGACGCCCGACTCGGGCCACTGCTCTAGCGCGGAGACGAGGGCGTCCTGCGCCAGGTCCTCGGCCAGACCCACGTCGCCCACGAGGCGCGCGAGACCGGCGATGAGCCGCGGCGACTCGATCCTCCAGACGGCGTCGATGGCGCGATGGGTGTCGGTAGCGGTCACCGCTACCGATCAAAGCATCTTTGATTCGCCGGTGCAACAGGCCGCTGGCTGACGCGCGCGGTTCTGTGCTTCGGAGAAAATCGGGGACCGCTCCCTCACGGTCGCGGCTCAGAACAGCGCTGGTGGATCGGAGAGCAGTTGCTGAGCCGCGCGCATCAGCAAGCGGTTTCGAAAACTAGGGCCGGGGCCTGAAGTCGTCCGGCCCGAAGACCTGGCGAACTTCGGTCTCGCCTTCCCATCCGGGCCAGTGTTCCTTGTGAAGTTCCATGAAGCGCGTCGCCGATTCGACCGCCTGTTCTTTCGACTTCAAATCGAACACGGCGTACCCGCCGACCACTTCCTTGGTCTCGGTGAAAGGCCCGAGGCCCGTCGATCACGGTGACCTTGCCTTGGGTGAGCCGGACGCGCTTACTCTGCGCCGTGGGGGCGAGCCCTCCGCTCGCGACCATCGTGCCGGCTTGGACCGCCTCGGCGGCGAGCTTGGCAATGGCGTCCATGAGCGGCTGGGGCGGAGGGCCCGAGCGCTCGGCGGACTTGACTATCATCATGAATCGCATGGTTAGAATCTCCTTTAGTTTTGAGTGGAGGCGAACCTCCGTTTATGCGTCGAACGAGAGGCAGCGAGATCGACAGGTGCAGCGATCTCTTTTTTTTGGGGTCACGTGCGCGGCTTCGAGTGCGCCTGCATCTCGGGGAACTTGGCCGCGGCCTCCTGGACGTCGGCGGGGAAGTCCGAAAACTCCTGTACCTGGCGAACTTCGATCACCTCGTTGTCGGAGGCGGGGCAGCGGGACGCCCATTCGACGGCCTCGGCTTTCGACTTCACCTGAATCATCCAGTAGCCGCCGATGACCTCTTTCGCCTCGGTGAAGGGCCCGTCGGTGACCTGGGGCTTCCCGCCGGAGAATGAGACGCGCGCGCCCATCGACGGTGGGTGGAGGCCATCGAGCGCGAGCAGCACGCCGGCCTTCTGCAGGACTTCGTTGTACTTCATCATGGCCGCCACGGCCTGGGCGTCGGGCATGGCCCCCGGCTGGGCCTTTTCGTACCCCTGGGGGATCATCAGCATCATGAATCGCATGGTTGTCTCTCCTATTGGAATGCGGGCTCCACTTATACGTCGAACGACGGATGGCGGGATCGACAGGTTCAGTATTTTTTTTTGGGCCGGATTGACAAGGAGGGTAAACTGGCGGGCATGGCTGAAACTGTGATCGTCATTGCCAGCGGAGACCTGCGTCTGGCGGCCAACCAGCGGTGCTGGCCGGCACAGCAGAAGGTCGAAGAGGCCGTCATGGACGCCATCCGGCGGGAGGGGCGGGAGGTGCGGCGCGGCCACGCTTTCGACGCCGCGAAGAACCACGGTTTCATCGACTGCCAGAAGTACGGCATGGAGGTGTTCCGGGGCCTGCCGGCGCACGCGCCGCTCGTGGTGGTGGAGGCCGTCTGGCAATACAGCCACCACGTGCTGCATGGCCTCTACACGCACCAGGGGCCGATCCTGACCGTGGCGAATTGGAGCGGCGAGTGGCCGGGACTGGTCGGCATGCTCAACCTGAACGGGTCGCTGACCAAGGCCGGGGTGCGGTACTCGACACTGTGGAGCCAGGATTTCCAGGACGACTTCTTCTTGAAAGGCCTGCGGCGGTGGCTGGGCGGCGAGGCGGTGACGCACGATACGAGCCACGTCCGGGCGTTCCGGGATTTTGCGCTGGCGGGGCCGGTGTTGCAGGCGGCCCAGCAAGGCGCGCACGCGGCGCGGGAGCTGCAGCGCGGGAAGGCCATCCTGGGCGTTTTCGATGAGGGGTGCATGGGGATGTATAACGCGATCATTCCCGATGAGCTGCTGCACCCGACGGGCGTCTTCAAGGAGCGCCTGAGCCAGTCGGCGCTGTATGCCGGGATGCAAGCGGTGCCGGACGCCGAGGCGCGGGAGGTGCGGAGGTGGCTCGACCGCAAAGGGATGCGGTTCCTCACGGGGCCGAATCCGGAGACCGACTTGACCGACCAGCAGATCCACGAGCAGTGCAAGATGTACATTGCCGCGCTGCGGATCGCCGACGATTTCGGGTGCGACGCGATCGGCATCCAATACCAGCAGGGGCTGAAGGACCTGACGCCGGCGTCGGATCTCGCCGAAGGGCTGCTGAACAATTCCGACCGGCCGCCGGTGCGGCACGCGACGGAAAAGCGGGTCCTGTATGAGGGGCAGCCACTGCCGCACTTCAACGAGGTCGATGAGTGCGCGGGACTGGATGGGCTGGTGACCAATCGCGTGTGGCGGGCGCTCGGCTACGAGCCGGAAAATACGCTGCACGATCTGCGGTATGGCGAGACCTACCGGAGTAATGGGAGCGAGGAGTTCGTCTGGGTGTTCGAGATCAGCGGGGCGGCGCCGGCGCAGCACTTCATCGGAGGGTATGCGGGGGCGGTGAGCGAGAGGCAGCCGCCGATGTACTTTAGGCTGGGGGGCGGGACGTTGAAAGGCGTCAGCAAGCCGGGGGAGATCGTGTGGAGCCGGGTGTTCATCGACAATGGAGCGCTCAAGGCGGATCTCGGAAGGGCGAAGGTGGTTCCACTGCCGCGCGAGGAGACGGAACGCCGGTGGCGCATCACGACGCCGCAGTGGCCGATCATGCACGCCGTGACGCTGGGGGTTTCGCGGGACCAGATGATGGCCCGACACAAGGCGAATCACATTCAGGTGGCGTATGCGCCGGGCGCCGAGGGGGCCAACCTGGCGCTGGCGGCGAAGGCGGCCGCTTTTCGCGAGTTGGGGCTGGAGGTTTCGATTTGCGGGACGAACGAGCTGGAGTAGTGAAAACCGCTCCCTTACGGTCGCGGCTCGGCGCGGGGTGCTCGACGCAGCTACAGAGCCGCGCGTTAAGCAAGCCCACAGCAGAGCCGCGGGGCGGGCGGCTACTCGTAGCGCAGGCACTGGATGGGGTCGAGCTTGGCGGCGCGGGTGGCCGGATAATAACCGAAGAAGAGTCCGACGCCGGCGGCGATCGAGATTCCCATCACCATCCAGAACCAGGAGACAAAGGTCGGCAGGGATGGCACGAAGGTCCGGATGGCCAGGCTGATGGCGGCCCCGAGGGTGATGCCGAGCACGCCGCCGACGCTGGTGAGCGTCATGGCCTCGATGAGGAACTGGGCGCGAATGTCGCTCGCGCGCGCGCCCACGGCCTTGCGGATGCCGATCTCGGCCGTCCGCTCGGTGACCGAGATCAGCATGATGTTCATCACGCCGATGCCGCCTACGAGCAAGGCGATCGAGCTGATGACGGCGGTGAGGACCACGAGGGCGCCCGAGATCTGACCCCACAGATTGGAGAGAAAGTCCGGCAGCGTGATCTCGAAATCGTTTTCAGCTTTGCTTTGCACCCGGCGGTGGCGTCGCAGCGCTGCGATTACTTCATCCTGCGCGCCCGGCAGGTCCTTCACGTCGCGGACGGTGATGGCGATGAAATGCTCGAGCACCTCCGGATAGAGCTTGTGGAAGGTGGAGTAGGGAATACAAATGAAGCTATCGACGCCGGGGCCGCCGAACATACCGCTGTCGTGCTCGAACACTCCGATCACCTCGAACGGCTGGCCGTTGAGGCGCACCGTTTTGCCGACGGGATCGAGGCTGGGGAAGAGGGTAGTGGCAATACCTTCTCCGATGACGGCGACGTGGCGGACGTGGTCCATGTCGTAGCTGGAGAGGAACCGGCCCTGCTGGACCGCGAACAGGGGCAGCGCCTCGGCGTAGTCCTGGTCGGCGCCGCGCAGGATGGAGCTATCCACCAGCTCGTTGCCGTAGCGGACTTCGTTCGAGTCCCCGAAGAAGCTGGCGCGCGTGGCGAAAGCGCTGGCGAATAGCACGTGGGGGCAGGACTCGCGGATCAGCCGGGCGTCGTCGAAACTAAAATATTTGCGCTGGCGGATATACTCCGGCAGCCGGCCGAAGCGGGCGAGAGGGATGCGGCTCACGTAGATGGTCTTGGCGCCGAGAGCCTGGACCCGCTCCATGACGTTGGCGTTCAGCCCGTCGATGATGGCCGCGACGATTATCACGGAGGTGACCCCGATGACGACCCCCAGCACGGTGAGGAAAGAGCGCATCTTGCGGGTCCGCATGGAGTCGGCCGCCATGCGCATGCTCTCGAAGATCTCGCTGCGGGTCACTCGGTCCTCAGGGCGACGACGGGGTCGAGGCGCGCGGCCTTGACGGCCGGGTAGATTCCGAAGAACAGGCCGATGATGGAAGAAAGCACCACTCCGAGCACCGCCACCCACAGCTTGACGGTGGCCGGAAACTCGGCGAGCGCCCGGACGGCGAACGCGGCCAGGAATCCGAGCAGCACGCCAACGAAGCCTCCGGCCAGGCACAGCAGCACGCTTTCGGTGAGAAATTGACGGGCGATGTCGCCTTGCCGGGCGCCGCAGGCGCGGCGGATGCCGATTTCCTTGGTGCGCTCGGTGACGCTCACCAGCATGATGTTCATGATGACGATGCCGCCCACCACGGCGGAGATCGACGACAGCATCAGGAATACCAGGGTGAAGTTGGCGCTGATGCGCTGCCAGAGGGTGAGGTAGCTTTCGGCGGTGCCGATGTAGAAGTCGTCCGCCTTCTTGCCGGCAAGCTGGCGGTGGGCGCGGAGCGCGAGGCGCACCTGATCCTGCGCGAGCTCGAAGCGCGCCGGAGGGCCGCTGGCCTTGGCCTGAAAGTTGAGGCTGCGGCGCGAGCCTTGCAGGCGCAGAAAGACCGTGATCGGGACGACGAGAAAATTGTCCTGCTCCTGGCCGAGCACCGAGCCGATGCGCTCGAAGACCCCGACGACGCGCAGCTCTTCGCGTCCCATGCGGACGAGCTTGCCGATGGGATCGACGCTGGGGAAGAGCTGGTTGCGGAGGTTATACCCGATCACGCAGACCGGCACGGCGTGGTCCTCTTCGACCTCCGAAAAGAAGCGGCCCATTTCGACGACCCGGGTGCCGATGAGTCCCATGTTGGAGGTCTGGCCATAGAGGGACTGGTCTTGCAACTCCTGGTCCCGGTAGCGAACCCGCGTCACCGTGCTGGCGGTGGCGCCGATGGCGTCGCAGGCGGCGCAGGACTGTTGGATCACCGCGAGGTCGTCGAGCGAGAGGTCCCGGTTGCGGCGGGCGCGGGCGATTTCCTCGAAGTTGGTGGTGACGATAGGCATCTTCGAGATCGAAAAGACGTCGGTGCCGAGGCCGGCGATTTTCTGCTCGACATAGGTGTTCGCGCCCTGCACCAGCGTCACCACCGCCATCAGGGTCGCGACGCCCATGGTGATGCCGAGCACCGTGAGGAAAGAGCGCAAGCGATGGGACCCGATGGAGCGGGCCGCGAGGGAGAGGTTGGTGGTGAGATCGGCCATCAGGAAACGTAACCAGTACCGCTCCCTGACGGTCGCGGCTCAGAAACGAGAGGGGCGCGTTCGGAAAGGAGGGGGGCGCGTATGGCGGGTGAATACATAGTAAGGACACTAGCGCCGGCGGACGTCGACGGACCGGACGCGGCCGGAGCGGAAGTCCACGGAGCAAGAAAAAGAAAACACGTCGGGGCGGCGGCCGCGCCGGCCGGTTACGGTGCCGACGATCCAGTCGTTGCGTCCGGGGTTGTTGTCGGGGACGGTGCGCTCAAAATTGACGTCGCGGTAGCCGTCCTGATTCAGCCGCGCGACCACGCCGTCCTGACAAATCTGGATCGCCCGCTCCGCGGGGAAAGATCCGAATCCAGGGCCGCGGTCCGGGCCGGGGCCGCGGTCCGGGCCGGGCCGGAAGGGAGGCGGCTCTGTTTCCCAGGCGCCGCCGCCGCCGCCCCGCCATTCCAGATCGAAGGTGTAGCCTTCGCGGCCGCCCTGGGGATCTTCGATACGCACGACCGCGCGTCCCCCTCTGTCGCGCGGGTCGCGCAGGAGTTCTACTCTGCCCCGGCCGTCGATTCCGCGGAACCGGAAATCGCCGGGATTGCGCGGCAAAGGCCCGTTGCACTCGAACCGGCGCCAAACGGCCGTCTGACCCGAGAGGGTCCGCAGGGTCCCCATGTCGCCGGACACTTCGACCTCGGCCGCACCATCCACTTCCACTTCGATCGTGCACTTGCCGTTTCCGCCGCCGCGAACCATCGTGGCCCGGCGCTGCAAGGTGACCGCAGAGGCGGGCAGTACCAACAGCGCCAGCATCAAAGTTGCCAAACTTGCCGATTTGCGCATGGCTGGATATCCTCCGAGTCTCTTGTCCTCCAGGGTAGCTGGTTTAACGGCCCGGCGTCCGCTCCTACCAGGTCACGCGGCGCCAGGCCTTGCCGACCTGGATCAGGAGCTCGCCCGGGGCGCCGTCGAGCGTCAGGGCCAGATCGCGGTGGCGCACGCCGTTGATCTGTACCGAGCCGGCCTTGAGCTTGCGCGTGGCATCGGATACGGAGTCGGCGAGGCCCACTAGCGGGAGCAGTTTGTCCACGCGGATCTGAGGTCCGCCGCGCAGGGACGCGGGCAGCGGGACGGTGACAATCTCCTCCGGTACCTCCTTTCCCTGCACCACGCGGCGGAACTCCTCGGCGGCGCGTGCGGCGGCGTCGGCGGAATGAAAGTCCGTCACAATGCGGCGGGCGAGGTCCTTCTTGGCGTTCATGGGGTGCTCTTGGATCACCGCCGCGATCTCGGGCAGGCTGAGGTCGGTGAGCAGCTCGTAGTAACGCACCATGAGCGCGTCGCTGATCTGCATTACCTTACGAAACATGACCTCGGGAGGTTCCGTGATGCCGATGTAATTGCCGAGCGACTTGGACATCTTCTGGACGCCGTCGAGGCCCTCCAGAATCGGCACCGTGGCCACGATCTGCGGCGGCTGGCCGAGACCGCGTTGGATCTCGCGCCCGACGAGCAAGTTGAATTTCTGGTCCGTGCCGCCCATCTCGACGTCGGCCTGGAGCGCGACCGAGTCGTAGCCCTGGCCGAGCGGATAGAGCAGCTCGTGCATCGAGATCGGCACGCCCTGGCGGTAGCGGTTCGCGAAGTCATCGCGCTCGAGCAGCCGGGCGATGGTGTAATGCGAGCACAGGCGGATCACGTCATAGAAATCCATTTTGCCCAGCCACTCGCTGTTGAACCGCACCTCGGTGCGGGCCGGGTCGAGGAGCTTGAAGACCTGGGTCTTGTAGGTCTCGGCGTTGGCGTCGATCTGCTCGCGGGTCATAGGAGGCCGGGTGGCGTTGCGGCCGGAAGGGTCGCCGATCAGGCCGGTGAAGTCGCCGATGAGGAAGATGACGGTGTGACCGCAGTCCTGGAAGTGCTTCAGCTTGCGAAGGAGCACGGTGTGGCCGAGGTGCAGGTCGGGAGCGGTGGGATCGAAGCCAGCCTTCACGCGCAGCGGACGTCCGCTCGCGAGGCGCTCCTGCAGCTCCTCTTCGCGGATGATCTCAGCCATCCCTTTCCGCAGATATGCGAGTTGTGCGTCAGTGGTCACGCCGGACCCTTCTTCCCAGAATGTGAAAGCGGCCGCTTAGAACCAGGTTGATGGCCTCGGTATAAATGCGGTGCTCCTCAACCAGGATGCGCGCCGCGAGGGTGGCTTCGGTGTCGTCGTCGCGCACCTCGACCGCCGCCTGGGCCACGATGGGGCCGGCATCGAGGTACTCGTCGACGAAGTGCACCGTGCAGCCGGTGATCTTGACGCCGTGTTCGAGGGCCTGCCGCGGGGATTCGAGGCCTGGAAAAGCCGGCAGCAGCGCGGGATGGATATTCAGGATACGATTCGGATATTGCTGCACGAAGTAGGCGCTCAGCAGGCGCAGGAACCCGGCCAGGCACACCAGGTCCACCTGGTGTTTCTGAAGCTCGGCGACGACCAGCCGGTCGTAGGCTTCCCGCTCGAGTCCTTTGGAGGGGATGCATAGAGCCGGAATCCCGCGGGCGCGGGCTTTATCGAGACCGACCGCTTGCGGGTTGTTGCTGATGACCACGGCGATCCCGGCGGGGATCACGCCGCGAGCGGCGTTGCCGGCGATGGCCTCGAAGTTGGACCCACGGCCCGAGAGCAAGATGCCGAGGCGCTTCACGCCCACACCACTTTCCGGCGGCCGCGCACGATCTCGCCGATCACGAAAGCTTTCTCGTGCTGCGCGGCGAGCGTCCGCAGGGCCCGCGCCTTGGATCGCTGGGGCACGGCCAGGATCATGCCAATGCCCATGTTAAAGGTCCGCAGCATCTCGTCTTCCGGCACGTTGCCGATCCGCCGCAGCAGCTCGAAGATGGGTGGAACCGGCCACGAGCCGAGGTACACGCGCGCCGCGAGACCCGGCGGGAGCATGCGCGGGGTGTTGTCGGTGAGGCCGCCGCCGGTGATGTGGGCCGCGCCCCGCAGCAAGCCGCGGCCGTGCAGCCGCCGAATCGGCGCGAGATAGCTGCGATGCACCTGGAGCAACGTCTCACCCAGCTTGCCATTCAACTCCGGCACGAACGTCCCCGGGCCGTAACCAGCGACCTCGAAGAGCAGTTTGCGGGCGAGAGAATACCCGTTGGTGTGGAGTCCGGTGGAGGGCAATCCGATGAGCACGTCGCCCACGGCGATGGACCGCCCATCGAGCACCTTCCGGCGGTCCGCCTCGCCGACGATGAATCCGGCGAGATCGTATTCGCCCGCCGGATAGAAGCCCGGCATTTCGGCGGTCTCGCCGCCAATCAGGGCGCAACCGTTTTGCCGGCACGCCTCGGCGAGGCCGCGGACGATCTGCCCGGCGACGACGGCGTTGAGCTGGCCCACGGCGAGGTAGTCCATGAAGAACAGGGGCCGCGCGCCCTGCACCGCGATGTCATTGACGCAGTGGTTCACGAGGTCCTGGCCGACGGTGTGGTGGACGCCGGTGGCGAAGGCGATCTTGAGCTTGGTGCCGACGCCGTCGGCGGAGGAGACCAGCACCGGGTGGCGCGCCCGCAGTCCGGCCAGCGAGTACATGGCGCCGAAGGTGCCGATGTCGGTGATCACACGGCGGTTGAAGGTGCGCCGGGCGAGCTTCTTGATGCGCGCTACGGCCCGGCCGGCCTCGTCGATGTTCACCCCCGCATCGGCGTAGCGGACGGGTCTTGCGGTCGGCATAGTCCCTATCATTATACGGGGGTAGCGGGGCAGGCTCCGCCCTGGCAGGCTGCTGAAAAAAGGCCGGCGACCGCTCCCTCACGGTCGCGGCTCGGAACAGCGCTCGTCACCGAGATTTAACAGGAGCGCAATCCGGGCGAAGCGAAGGGCATGATATACTCGCCTTAGTTTGACGCTTCTCGGAGAAACAAGCTGTAAAATCGGCCGCGCGGTGTTACCAACCCGCGATACGGCATCTCTAACAGAAACACGTTAGCCGCAGTATTGGAGGGAAGATTATGAAGTCACGATCCATCGGAATTTTGATGCTGCTCCTGTTGTCGGCCGGCATGCTGCTGGCACAAACGGAGCTGGCTACGCTGACGGGCATCGTCACGGACCCCTCTGGGGCCGTCATCCAGGGGACTGAAATCACCGCCGTCAATGAGGGGACCAACACTTCGGCGCGGGCTACGAGCGATGTGGGGGGGCGCTACATACTGACGAACCTGCGTCCCGGGGCCTACACGGTCAGCGCCGCTCTGACGGGCTTCCGGAAGTACGTCAACACCGGCGTGATTCTGCAGGTGGCCCAGACGTCGCGGCTGGACATCAGCCTGACGGTCGGCGCGGTGACGGAAGAAGTCACGGTTACCGCCGACGCCCCGCTGCTGCAGACGGAGAGTTCCGACCGCGGCGCGGTGATTGACCAGCGCAAGATTGTGGAGCTGCCGCTCAACGGGCGCGACTACAACCAGCTCGCGACACTGTCGCCCGGCGTGCTGCCGCCCACCCCGCGCTTGCAGTCGATCGGCTTCAAGGGCGTCTTCAATGTCAACGGCAACCGCGCTTTCCAGAACGCCTTCCTGCTCGATGGCGTGGACAACACGTCTTACTCGAACTCCTTTAGGGGAGGCAACACGCAAGTGATTCAGCCCTCCATCGAGGCGCTGCTGGAATTCAAGATTCAGACCAACGCGTACTCGGCGGAATACGGCCGGAGCGCGGGTGCGGCGATCAACGCCGTGATCAAGTCGGGCACCAACCAGCTCCACGGCTCGGCTTACGAGTTCTTCCGCAACCGCGAGCTGGACGCGGCCAATTTCTTCTCGAACAAGGCGGGCGCGGCCAAGCCCTTCCGGCTGCGCAACCAGTTTGGCGGCACGCTGGGGGGCGCGATCGTCAAGAACAAGACGTTCCTCTTCGGCGACTACGAGGGCTTGCGCGACCGCACCGGCGTCGTGCGGTTCAGCTCCGTGCCGCAGCCGATCTGGACGCAGGGGTTGTTTACGGTCCCGATTGCGAACCCTTATAACCCGACCGACACGGGCCAAGATTTCCGCCAGCCGGCGCGGCCCGGCTGCAATGACGGCCAGGGTAACTGCTGGGTCATTCCCGCGAGCCTGATGGATCCGGTGGGCCAAAAGATCGCCAATGTGAATCCCCTTCCCAACACCGGCGCGGCCGGCCTGCTCGACAACAACTACGTGAACGTGCCGATCGAGCCCACCCGCCAGGATCAGTTCGATGGCCGCGCGGACCACACCTTTTCTTCGAACGTGAATATCTTCGGCCGGTATTCCTTCTCGGACACGAAGGCCTTCCGGCCGGGACCTCGCCCGGGCCTCTCGGAGGGATCCTTCAACGACACCTTTGGCGCGGCGCTGTGGCGTTCACAAGCGGTCGCGACGGGCGGCACGTGGACCCTCTCACCGACCCTGATCTCCGACACGCGGTTCGGCTGGGCGCGCGGTAACTTCTACCAGACGCCCCCCAATGCCGGCTCCGGCTGCCCGCTCGAGTTGATCGGCCTCAAGGGCGCTCCGACCGACGCTGCGGTGTGCGGCGGCATTCCGGTCACGAACCTGCCCGGCGGCAACCAGCGGCGGATCGGCCGCACCACCTCGGTGCCCCAGTTCCAGACGCCGCGCTCCTATGATTTCCGCGAGAGCCTCACCAAGGTGCACGGCGCTCACGCCTTCAAATTTGGCGGCGAGTACCTGCACGTGCAGACCGGCATCCGCGACGTGAGCGCGCTGCTGGGCAACTTCACCTACAGCGGCCGGTTCACGGGGCAGAACGGGCAATACCAGGGCGGTCTCGCCGACCTGCTGCTGGGTTTCCCGACGCGCTACCAGCAGGATTCCAACACCGTCTTCAACCAGTGGCAGAACATGACGTTCTTCTACGTGCAGGACGACTGGAAGCTCACCCGGCGCCTGACCCTGAACCTGGGCGTGCGCTACGAGTTCGCCACGCCGCCGCGCGAGCGGGACAATCAGTTGGCCAACTTCATCCCGGCCACCAACGGCTATGTTCTCGCGAAGAGCGGGGGCAGCCTCTACGAGCGGGCTCTGATTCACCCCGACTACAACAATTTCGCTCCGCGCGTGGGCTTCGCCTTCACACCCACCGAGCGGACCGTGATCCGCGGTGGAGCTGGCATGTTCTACAACCACACCAACCGTAACGGCCGCGAAGGGTTGCTGGGTTTCAACCCGCCGTTTATCGTTAACGCCGACGCCAATATCGGCGGCAGCAACACACTCAAGTCCGCGGATGCGATCTTCCGGCTGCAGGACGGCGTCCCCGCCGGGTTCGTCGACATTACCAAGACCGTCCAGGCGAATCTCTCGCGCAAGGCCCAGGATCCGTTCCAGCGCAGCCCCTATGTGCTGCAGTGGAACTTCGGCATCCAGCGGGAGGTCGTCAAGAATTTGCTGTGGGAAGTCTCCTACGTGGGCAACCGGGCGAACAAGCTGCCCGCCTTCCGTAATCTGAACCAGCGGCTGTTGAGCTTCAACCCGACGACGGGTGCGCCGATCGCGGGCGCGCGGCCGCTCGGACCGGCTCTGAACGGCGACATCCAGATCCTGGAGAACGTCGGCACCTCGAACTACAACTCGTTCCAGACGCGCCTGGAGAAGCGCTTCTCGGGCGGGCTCTCGGGCCTGGTGTCCTACACCTGGGGCAAGGCGATGACCAACGCGGTGGACCACCTCTCCACGAGCCAATCGGCGCAGGGCGTGGACACCGGCGTGTATCGCACTCCGCAGGACGGGAACAACCGGCGCCTGGAGTACGGGCTCTCGGAGTTTGACGTCAAGCAGCGCTTCGTGGCGTCCGCCGTCTGGCAGATTCCCTACGGCAAGGGCCGGCACTACGGCGCGCATCTCAGCCGGGGCATGGATTGGGCGCTGGGCGGCTGGGAGCTTTCGCCTATCCTCTCGTTCCAGGGCGGTCTCGGTCTGAGCATCACGCAGTCCGAGCTGCTGAGCCTGGGCGGCGAGCGCCAGAGCCGTCCCAACCGGCTCGCCGCCGGTTCGCTGCAGGACAGCCAGAGGACGGTGGACCGCTGGTTCGACACCAGCGCGTTCGTGATTTTGAATCCGACGGCAGGGGGGGCCGGCTTCGTGCCCAACCAGGCGTTCGGGAATTCGGGGATCGGCATCCTGCGCGGGCCGGGCCTCATGAACGTCGACTTCAACCTCAGCAAGACTTTCGCGGTCACGGAGCGGCACAACCTGCAGTTCCGCGCGGAGTTCTTCAACGCTCTCAATCACACCAACCTGGGGGTGCCAGGAGTGAATGCTTCGGGCGGCTTCGGTCAGATCGTCAGCACGGGAACCGAGGCGCGGATCATCCAGTTGGCGCTGAAGTACAAGTTCTAACGAGAGACCTGGTTCTCCAAAAAGGGGGCGGGCTTCGTGCCTGCCCCTTCTTTTGTTCAGCGCGGCCGGGGTGTGAGGACGACGATCCCGATCCGGTACGTGTTGCGGTCGCCCTGGAGGGCGGGAAACTCGTGCTTCTCGACCGTGAAGGCCGGCCGCAGGCCATCGACGCTGCCCACCTCGCGCTGCTCCCAATCTTCGAAGCGGACGGTCTGGCCACGAATGGTCCCGTGCAGCAGCAGCTCGAGGCCCAGCGGGTCGTGAACCAGCTCGACGAGGTTGCCCTTCAGACCGGCGTAGGGGCCGGTGCGGCCGCAGAGGGGGCAGCTTTCGACGTCGGCGTGGAGGGGGTTGCCGTGCTCGACCTCGTAGTGGACGCTTATGGCGAGGCGGTAGAACGAGCGTCCCCCGAGCTGCACCCGGTCGAGCTTCTGGCGCGCGAGGTCGGAGTAGTAGTAGCGCATGTGGAAGGAATGAGCGTGCTGGAGTTTGGGCTGCGCGGGGTCCTGCCAGGGTTGCAAGTGCTCGTGGCGGCCCTCGAAGTCGCACCCCTCGGGATTGTCGAAGGGCGGGTAATACTCGCGCAGCCGCAGGCTCTTACGGAGTTCGCCGGTGATGAGCTTCACGGCGCTTTCGTAGTTGGGCGCGAGGGAGGCGTCCAGGTAAACCCATGCATTCGGATAACGCGGCATGGCCTTGGAAAACAAAGACTTCGGTGGCAAGCGAAAGTCTCCCAGGGGGAGGTCGGGCGGCGCGGCGGCCAGGGCACAGGCGGTCAGGAGGAGGAGGAAGGCGGATCGCATAATGTTATTTTACGAAACCTTTGCTGCCGGCCGGACGCATTAAATATATGATCACCCGACGTCAAGCCATGCTGTTCGCCTTCGAGATTCCTTTGGTCTTCGCGGGCGTGCGAGCTGGGGCGGGTCCCGCCGGCGAGTTCTGGAACAGTAAAGACCCCTCGGAGTGGTCCGACGAGGAGGTCGGCCGGCTCCTTACCGACTCACCCTGGGCCAAGGAAGTGGCCGCGGAGTTCGACTTTGCCAGTGCCGGGCGCGGCGGGGCTGACGAACGTGGCAGCGGACGCGGTGGGATGGGTGGCATGGGCGGCGGCGGGATGGGCGGACGCGGGGGTATGGGCGGCCGGGGCGGCATGGGTGGACGCGGGGGCATGAATAACGGAGGCAGGGGAGTTCCCGGCGGGGGCGGGACTGGGACGGGCACTCCGGGCGGGCAGAGCAGCGAAGGGCCGCCACGCGGGTCGAGGATCCTGATCCGCTGGGAGACGGCGAAAGCGGTGCGGGACGCGGCTCGCAAGGCGCTCGCTTCCGATCCCGGCGGCGACTACGTGATCAGCGTCTCGGGTTTGGGCTTCCTGGGACGGAGCCGGCGGGGTACGGGAGGCGACAGTGCCGAGGAGGAGTCCGAACGGCGGACCGCGGTCGAAGAGCGCCTGCGGGACTCAACCGAACTGCAGCGCAAGGGACAGCCCCCGCTGCATCCGGAGCGCATCGAGACCTCTTCGGATGGCAGCATGCTCTTCTTCTTCACGCGCGACTACCATCCGATCCGGCCCAACGATAAGGAAGTGACTTTCGTGAGCCAGTTCGGACCCATGGTGGTGAAGGCGAAGTTCAACCTGAAGGACATGGTGTATCGCGGCAAGCTGGAGATGTAGGCCGCGGGCGGGCCTTTACTTTTCGGCCTCGAACACTCCGACGGCAGCCCAACGATGCAGGCCGGGCCAGCCGCGGAACAGCGCCCGATCGATGCGGTCGAGCACTCGGAGCAGGCCCCGGTTGCGAATCACGCGCTTGGCCGTGAACAGGAAGTGCTTGCCTTCCAGGCTGGTTCGGCTAAAGCAACGGCCGAAGCAAGCGGCGTCCTCGAAGCGCACGCCGTGGCCCTTCTCGTCCGGCGACATCAGCGTGTGATAGAAGGGGTGGCGGCGCACGAACTGGAAGAACCAGTTGTGCCCGAGCGGCTCGACGAAGATGGCGCGTCCGCCCGGCTTCAGCACGCGGTGCGATTCCGTGCCGAGACGCGCCCAGTCCTGCAAGTGGTGGGCCGAGTTGCTGATGACGAAGTCGAAAAAATTGTCGGGGAAGCAGAGCTGATAGGCCGAGTTGCGCAGGAACCATAACCGGCCCTGGCAGCCGTTGGGCGCGACGCGCGCTTGAGCGTGGCGAATGGCCGTGGTGCTGATGTCCACTCCGAAGACTTCGGCGCCCCGCTTCGCGAAATACACCGTCACGTAGCCGTTGCCGCAGCACAGCTCGAGGATGCGCTTGCCGCGCACCTCGCCCAGGCGGTCGAACAGATAGCGGTAGCGTTCGTAGTAGGGGTAGTTGGCGCCGCCGGCGAGCACCGGGCGGGCCAGTTCTTCGATTTCCGCCTCGGTCACCACCAGGTCCGGATACTGCTGCCAGATATCGGCGTAGAGAGAATCGTAGAACAGGATCTCGTTCTGCTCGATGGACTGGACGGTCTTCATGCGGACGGTCTCATCCCGAACGCGTCGTCGCAGGGAATGCCAGCCAGGCCATGCCGAACGAGACGACCACGACCAGCACCGCCACCACCGCCAACCCCTGCCACAGGCGCTCGGCAGGCGAGCCCTGCCGTGGCACCCCCGCGACGTATCCGAGGGCAAAGCCAGCCACGAGGCCGCCCACGTGGGCCGCCATGTCGATGCCCGGCATCAGGCTGAAGAGCAGCCCGTAGATTACCCAACGCGTGTAAACGGCCTTGACCATGGTGCCCGCGGCCGTATGCCGGTAGCGGTAGCCAAGCGCGATCATGGAGCCGATCAGCCCGAATAGAGCCGCCGAGGCGCCGAGCGAGAGCGCCCGCGTCCAGAAGGTGCTCGCGACAAACCCCATGATGTTCGCCGCCACGTAAAAAACCAGGAACCGCGCCGTACCGTAGGTTTGCTCGACCTGCGCTCCCAGGTCATAGAGCACCCAGGAATTCATGAGGATATGGAGGAAGCCGCCGTGGAGAAATCCGGCCGTGACCAGGCGCCACCACTGCCCCGCCAGAACCGAGCCGCTCTCCTTGGCGCCGAAATAGTAGAGGACGTAGTTGTTCAGCGAGAAGGATTCCCCGCCCGACTGCTTCATGCTCATCAGCAGCGTGGCGGCAAACAGCGCGCCGTTGATCAACAGGATGATGAGGGTCGTAAAGTGGGTGTGGGGGACGAGTCCAAAGAGCGCCGCGCCCGTCGCCACACGCTTCGCGTAAGACGGCCCCATCGGCGCCTGGCATTCCGTGCAATTGCGCTCGGTGTCCGGCACGAAAGCGCGGCAGTTCGCGCACATGCGCAATTTGGCCATGAATCTTCATTCTAGCAGCGCGGCCCTCGCGGCCCGTCCCGCGCCTGGCGCACGCCGCTATACGCCGCTATACAATGAAGCGTGGCCGAAGAGCACGGACGCATCCTGGCGCTCGATCTGGGCAAGCGGCGCATCGGGCTGGCGCTGAGCGATGAGCTGGGCTGGACCGCGCAGGGCCTGCCCAACCTCGAGCGCCGCAATACGCAGACCGATCTCGATACCTTGGACGCCCTCATCCGCGAGCACGGCGTCCGGCTGGTGCTGCTGGGGAATCCGCTGCACATGAGCGGAGACGAAAGCGGGGGGTCGCGCGAGGCGGCCCGCTTTGCCCAGCAGATGCGCCACCGCAGCGGCGTCGAGGTCGAGCTGTGGGACGAGCGGCTGACCAGCCGGGAGGCTTCGCGGGTGCTGCGGTCGAGCGGGGTGAGCATCCAAAAGCGCGCCCAGGCCGTGGACCGCCTCTCGGCCGTGCTGCTGCTGACGGGCTACCTCGACTACCACCGCGCCCGCCGCGACGAGGCGACGGCTTCCCAACCGTGACCTTCCGGCGAATCCTGCTAGTCCTGGGCGTAGCCGGCGCGGCGCTGGGCGTCGCCCACGCGCTGCTGCACCCTTATCAGGGTTATGCGGGCGAGGTCTTCGTCGACATCCGCCGGGGTGCGGGGACGTTCGAGATGAGCGCCCAGCTCGCGGACGCCGGCGTGCTGCGCTCGGAGTGGCCTTTCCTGGCGGCGCGCGCGCTGCGCCCGCGCTCGGTGCTCAAGGCCGGCGAGTACCGCTTCGACCGTCCGCTCTCGGCCTGGGAGGTCTATCGCAAGATCGCCTCGGGCGATGTTTTCTATTACTCGGTCACGATCCCCGAGGGCTTCAACATTTCCGAAATCGGCGATGCGGTCGCCCGCACCAGCGTCATCACCCGGCAGGAATTCCTGCTGGCCGCGCGGCAGGGCGGCCGCGTCGCCGACCTCGCCCCGGGCCTCCCGACGCTCGAGGGATTCCTGTTTCCCGATACCTACCGGTTCAGCCGCCACACCACGGCCGAGGACCTGGTGGGACAAATGCTCCAGCGCTTTCGCCGGGTGTGGCTGGAGACCGCCGCGGGGCACGCCGCCCCCTCGAGCCTGCTCGAAACCGTAACCCTGGCTTCTCTGGTCGAGAAAGAAACACCGGTGGCCTCCGAGCGGGCCACGGTGGCCTCGGTGTTTCGCAACCGGCTACGGCTCGGCATGCCTTTGCAGTGCGACCCGACGGTGATCTACGCCCTGGAACTCGCGGGCCGGTACCGCGGCCAGCTTCTGAAGGACGATCTGGGGGTGCGGAGTCCTTACAATACTTACGCGCGGGCCGGGCTGCCGCCGGGTCCGATCGCGAGCCCCGGCCGCGCCTCGCTGGCGGCCGCACTCGACCCCGCCGCCACCGACTATCTCTACTTCGTCGCCGACAACCACGGCGGACACACCTTTTCGGCGAGCCTCGACCGTCACTCCGAGGCCGTGGCCCGCTACCGCCGCCAGAACGGCCGCCGCAAGGCCGCGGTCAAGGCGAAGAAGAGCACCGTCAAGGCCGAGAATGTCCGGCCCCGCTAGGAAGCCTTCGCGCAAGTCGCTGGTGGAGGAATTTCTCCGGGCACACCGCCCGGCCGAGGTTACACCGGCGGTGCTGGCCGCGGCGCGGCGGTACGTCATCGCGAGGCTGGCGGGCGTCCGCGTCTCCGACCGCTACCTGGTTGAACTGGCGGAAGCGGCCGGGTTCGCGGTGGCGCGGGAGGCGGGAGGCTTGCCGGCCGACTTGCGGGACCGCGTGCACTTCCACGATTTCGACGCCGCCGAGGCGAGCCTGCGCGACCTGCAACGGGAGTATGTCACGGCCCGCGAGGTCTCCGATCGGGTGCGCCTGCAGGACTGTCGCCGCGCCGTCCTGCGCGCGAAGGAGCGCCTCGCCGTGCTGCTGCGGCGGCCGGGTCTCGGCGCGGAGAAGCGCGCGGAAAAGGAAGAGATCGCCTCGTGGTTTCGGGTGTGGCTCGAGACTCCGGAGCTGTTTTCCGATTGGATTGCGCTCCGCCGGCAGGCCCTCGCGCGCCAACCATAGGAATGTTAGATCGGGAAACCGACCGCGGGCGGCGCACGGGCGGCTCGGGCTTGAAGTGCGGCTTGGCCGCATCCCCGAGGCTGGCAGGGAGCCCGTGCTACACTCCTCCCCGGAGGGTTGTCATGGAAAGACGCACCGTCCTGAAGCTGCTCGCCGCGGGCGTGCTGGCGGAGCGCCTGGAGGCCGCCGAGCACCACCTGGCGGCGATCGCGCAGACACCGGCTGCTTACAAGCTGCAGTTCTTCCCTGCGGCGCAGAACGAGCTGCTCGACCGGCTCACCGAGGTCATTATCCCCGCCGATGATCGCTCGCCCGGCGCGCACGAGGCCAAGGTCAGCCTGTTCATCGATGTGATGGTGGCGGCCAGCCGCAAAGACGTTCAGCAGCAATGGGCTGCCGGGCTGAAGACGGTCGAGGCCGAGTCGCAGCAGCGCTTTGCTCGCCCGTTTCTTAAGCTCAACGCCGACGAGCAGGACCAGGTCTTGCAGGCGATGGCGGCCCATGAGGATAAGCCCACGAACGACCTGGAGCGCTTCTTCGTGCTTTTGAAAGCGATGACCATCAACGGCTACTACACTTCCTCCGTCGGCATCCATCGCGACGTGCAATACCAGGGCAACACGGCGCTGCCCGAATACCCGGGGTGCACCCACTCCGAACACCGCACCTGAGGAGCGACCCATGCCTGCCAGAGTCTATGACGCGATCGTAGTCGGGTCCGGCGCCAACGGCGGCTGGGCTGCGAAGCAACTGTGCGAGGGCGGCATGGAGGTGCTGGTCCTCGAGGCCGGCCCCAAGCTCGACCCCTCCAAGGATTTCACCGAGCACGCCTGGCCCTACCAGATGCCGTTCCGCGGCTTTGGCCGGCCGGGCTGGATCGCGACCCACCAGGCCAGCACTATTTACTTCGCGAGCGAATACACCACGCAGCTTTTTGTGGACGATTTCGAGGCGCCCTATACCACGCCGCCCGACAAGCCCTTCAACTGGGTGCGCTCGCGCCACGTCGGCGGGCGATCGGTGACCTGGGGACGGCAGTCCTACCGTTTCAGCAACTACGACTTTCAGGCGGCCTCGCACGACGGCTACGGCGTCAACTGGCCGTTTCGCTACGAAGACCTGGCTCCTTACTACGACCAGGTCGAGGAGTTCATCGGGGTGAGCGGACGCGCCGAGGGCTGGGAAGCGCTGCCCGATGGCAAGTTCCTGCCGCCGATGAACTACACCTGCGGCGAGCAGCTTCTGAAAAAGGTTGTGGATGGTTACGGGGATCGCCGCCTCACGATTGGACGCACGGCCATCCTCACACGGGCCCATCAGGGCCGTCCTGCCTGCCACTGGTGCGGACACTGCGGGCGCGGCTGCACGACGGGGTCGTACTTTTCGAGTCCGGCTTCGACCCTGCCGGCCGCGGCGCGCACCGGCCGTCTGACCTTGCAGCCCGACTCGATCGCGCATGAAATCCTGGTCGATAACAACGGCCAGGCGCGGGGTATCAGTTACGTCGAGCGGCTGTCGAAAAAGACCCACGAAGTCTACGGCAAAGTGATCGTGCTGTCCGCCTCGACGCTCGAAACGACGCGCTTGATGCTGTTGTCGAAGTCGCGCCTGCATCCTAATGGCATCGGCAACTCGAGCGGACTGCTCGGCCATTACCTGATGGACCACACGTACGGCGCGGGCGCCAACGGCTACCTCACCAAGCTCGCGGGACCGGTCAGTCAGTTTGACGACAGCCGTGCCAACGGCATCTACGTGCCGCGCTTCCGCAATCTTCAGACGAAGCGCCCGGACTATATCCGCGGCTTCGGCTACCAGGGCGGGGCGAGCCGCGGCGCGTTTCCGAGCCACGCCGACCGGACCTCCGGGTATGGCGCGGCCTTCAAGCGCCGGGTGCGGGAGGAGTGGCCTTACCCGATCCGGCTTTACACCTGGGGTGAGATGCTGGCCCGCAAAGAGAATCACGTTCGCATCAACTACGACAAGAAAGACCGCTGGGGGATCCCGGTGCTGCACATCGAGTGCCAGTGGAGCGACAACGAGTTGAAAATGATGAAGGACGCGGTCGATACCGCGCAGGAAATGCTGCGCGCCGCGGGCGCCGAGATTACCGAGGTCAACTACACGCCGCGCCCGCCGGGCACCTGCATCCACGAGATCGGCACGGCGCGCATGGGGACCGATCCCAAGACCTCGGTGCTCAACGCCTTCAACCAGTCGTGGGACGTGAAGAACCTGTTTGTGACCGACGGCGCTTCGTTCCCGTCCTCGGGGTGCGCCAATCCGACGCTGACCATGATGGCGGTGACGGCGCGCGCCTGCGATTACCTGCTGGACAAGTATAAGAAGGGCGAGGTCTAGGGAGGGAAGATTTTCTCGACTGCCAGCCGCCAGCGGGGCTAAAGCCGCCACCGTAATCGGCAGCCCGCCTGGAACAGGGCTGTCAAGCGAAACTCGCCGGCGACAGCGTGCCGCACCGCAACCGTTCTCCGTCTCGGGTCAGCGATCCCGACACGCCCGCCCCCCACTGGCAGGTCGTGGATTCCAAGGGCAACGTCTATTTGCTGCCGCATTTCAAGATCAAGGGCGACAAGACGAACCCGTCCATCACGGTCCCGGCTGCCGAGGCCCTGCTGGGTGAGGCTTCCTTCCCGGCGCCCGTGAAGTAGGCGATTCTCCGTCTTTTGCGCCGGCTGGTCCCGGAGGGGATCAACCGGCTCTCGCCTTCTACTTTCCGTTTCCTGGCCCGATCCGCAGCATCCCGGCAAGAACGGCGTCATGATCCTTTCGAGCGTCACGGGCGGGAGCCGCAAAGTCGAGATCCCGGCTGATAAGATTAATCTGGATTTCGTCCTGGGGAACAAGGTCATATTCGGCACGGTCAATGCCGGCCGCGAGCACTTTGAGCGGGGCGTGCGGGACCTGGCCCAGGCCTAGGCGGAGTATCCTGGCTGGCTGAACCGGCTGCTTACCACGCCGGTCCGCGGCCTTGAGAATTACCGTGCCCTCTTCGACAAGCTCCTCCACCCGAACGGCGCGATCAAAGTCTACTGCGAAATCGCGGACCTGTAAGGGGACTGTCATGCTGCGATTTGGCCCGGAGATCTGCAGCAACCTCGACCAGGCCCTCGGCCGCGAGTGGCTCGAGACCAACGGCCTCGGCGGTTTCGCCTCCTCGACCATCACCGGCCTGAACACGCGGCGCTACCACGGCCTGCTCACGGCCGCTACCACGCCGCCGGCGGGACGCCTGGTGCTGCTCTCGAAGCTCGAAGAGACGCTGGTCCTCGAAGGGCGCCGCTACGATCTTTCGGCTAATCGCTATCCCGGCGTGATTCACCCGCAGGGCTACCAGTACCTCACAGGTTTCCGTCTGGACCCCTTCCCGGTGTTCACTTACGCGGTAGAAGGAGTTGAGATCGAGAAGACCGTTTTCATGCCGCAGGGTGAGAACACGGTCGTGGTGCAGTATGAAATGCGCGGGAATGGCCGCAGTGCGACCCTCGAGATCCGCCCGCTCATCGCCTTCCGCGATTATCACAGCACCACGCATGAGAACGGCGGAATCAGCGGCGACGTCCGGACCGAAGACGGCCTCGCGACCATCGCTCCCTATCAGGGGTTGCCCGAGTTGCACTTCGCCCACGACGCTGCCGGATTAACCCCGGCCGGCGACTGGTACCGCAACTTCGAATACGACATCGAGCGCGAGCGCGGCCTGGATTTCCAGGAGGACCTGTTCAATCCTTTCGTCCTGCGCTTCGACCTGAGCGGGCGCGCTTCCGCCACTATTATCGCTTCGACCGCGCGCCGCCGGGCCTCGGACGCCGCGGGCCTGCGCCGCGCCGAGACGGAACGCTGCCGCCGGGTGCTCGCCGCCGCTCCTTACGAGGACGAGTTTCTGCCATCGCTCGTAGCCGCCGCCAGCCAGTTCATCGTCGCGCGCGGCGACCAGAAGACCGTCATCGCGGGCTACCACTGGTTCAGCGACTGGGGACGCGACACCATGATCGCGCTGCCCGGCCTTACTCTCCTCGCCGGACGCGCCGACGTGGCCCGCAGCCTCCTGCTCGAGTTTGCGAAGCACGTGGACCAGGGCATGCTGCCCAACCGCTTCCCCGACGCCGGCGAGACCCCCGAATACAACACGGTGGACGCGACGCTGTGGTTCTTCGAGGCGGTCCGCGCCCTGCTGCGCTATACGGACGACTACGGTTTTGTCCGGCAGAACCTCTATCCGGTCCTGGCGGACATCGTCGAGTGGCACCTGCGCGGCACGCGCTACGGCATTCGTGTCGACGCCGACGGGCTGCTCTCGGCCGGCGAGCCCGGCGTGCAGCTCACCTGGATGGACGCCAAGGTCGGCGACTGGGTCGTCACGCCGCGCCAAGGCAAGCCGGTCGAGATTCAGGCGCTCTGGTACAACGCCTTGCGCGTCCTGGAGGACCTGGCGGGACGGTTCGGCGATCAACGCGCCGCCCGGCGGTACGCCGATCTCGCCGGACGCGCTGCGGCCAGCTTCAATGCCCGGTTTTGGAATGAGTCCGCCGGCTGCCTTTATGACGTGATCGATGGCGATCAGCGCGACGCGTCTATTCGTCCGAACCAGGTGTTCGCTGTGAGTCTCGCGCACACGATGCTCGCTGAGGACAAAGCCCGCCGCGTGCTCGAAGTGGTCGAGCGCGACCTGCTCACTCCCGTCGGCCTGCGCAGCCTGGCACCCAGCGACCCGCAGTACCGGCCCCGCTACGAGGGTGGTCCGTGGAGCCGCGACGGCGCCTATCACCAAGGGACCGTGTGGCCCTGGCTGCTGGGACCGTTCCTCACCGCCTATATGCGCGTGAACGGCCGCAACAAGAAGACGCAAGCTCAAGCCGCCACCTGGCTGGAGGGGATCTGCGCGCACCTCTCGGAGGCTGGCCTGGGACAGATTTCGGAAATCTTCGACGGCGATGCCCCGCACCGTCCGGCCGGCTGCGTGGCGCAGGCGTGGAGCGTGGCGGAGATCCTGCGGGCTGGCGTGGAGGATGTTTACGCGCTCGCCGCGCGTAGAGGAGCGTAAGGAAGCGTCGCCTCGGGCCGCCGCGAGGGAAGGGGCGCCGCGGCGTCCGCGCCAGGCCTCCGCGCGGGCGGGCCGGCGCCCGGAGGCGGAGGCTATTCGCCGCGAGCGGTAGCAGCGCAGCCAGCCAGCCCCCGTTTCACCCTATGCTTTGGCCGTCCTCTATGCCAGCCTGGGTGACAAAGACTCCGCGTTTCGTTCCCTGCAGTTCGCGTGCGACCGGCGCCTCTCGCGCACGCTGTTGAGGCGGGTAGAGCCGGAGCTGGAGGTGCTGCGGTCCGATCCGCGCTTTTGGAAGATCCTGAACCGGATGGGCCTCGCCCGCTAGAAGTAGTAATCTGTAGCTGTGTTGCCGGAGCAGGTAATGAGCCGGTGGGGAGGGTTGCTCGCCACGATAGTGCTGGCGGCCGTGCCGGTCCAGGCGCAGGACCCCTTGCGCCTGTCGCGCTCGCCGGCCGTCGCGCGGCTGGCTGAAGCCGAGCGCGGACTTCTCGATTCCAAGGAAGACCGGCAAGAGATCGGCTGCCACGTGGACGTAGCAAAACCCTTCCTGGGCTTTGACCTCTCCTACCACGCCGTGTTTCAGACCCGGATTGGCCTGAAGGACCTGGCGGCCGCGGGCAGCCGCCTGCGCCTCCTGATGCGCGTGACGCCCCTGCAGCACCCCGAGAACCAAGCCTTCCTGATCCAGCGCTTCGCGGTGCCACCGATTACTTCCGAGGCGCGGGGCGAGGCCTCCTTGCCGGGCTCATTCTTGGTAGGTCCCGGGAACTACCGGGTGGACTGGGTGCTGCGGGACGCCCAGGGCAGAGCCTGCTCGGCGCATTGGGGCCTGGACGTGAGAAATCGGGACAAGAACCTGACGCCGTCGATCGCGCCCGACACGGTGGCACAGCGGCCCGAGGCGCCCTTCGAAGAGCCGCGCGGCCCCCGGCGCGACCCGCCCGGTGGACCGCTGCGGGTAAAGATCCTGGCCAATTTTTCACCGGCCGAACGGCGGCGCGCCACTACGCTGCAGCCGCGCGACCTCGAGCCGCTGGTGGCGATCCTGCGGCAAATCGCGCGAGAACCGCAGTTTGGGTCTTTCAGCCTGGTAGCGTTCAACATGAACGAGCAGCGGGTGATCTACCGGCAAGATTATTCGGAACGCCTGGATCTGCCCGCCCTCGGCGTGGCGGTATCCGCAGTGCGGGTCGGAACGGTCGACTTCCGGCAGTTGCAGGACCCGCTGAGCGGCAGCCATTTCCTGACCGGTTTGCTCGGCACCGAGCTGGGGCCGCAGACCCCCGAGCCGGACGCCATCGTGATCGTGGGGCCCAAGGTGATGCTTCGGAAGGGGCTCCCCCAGGATGAGTTAAAGCGGGCGGGGCGCACCCAGAGCCCTGTCTTCTATCTGAATTACGACTTGGGCCCGCGACGAACTCCCTGGCGCGACGCTATTGGCTCGGTGCTGAAGCTCTACCAGGGCCTGGAGTACGGCATTTGGCAGCCGCGGGATGTGAGTGCGGCGCTCGCGGACCTGCGAGGACGCCTCAGCCAGGCGGCCCGGACCGAAGCGCGGAACTAACGCGCTTCGCTCGAGGGCGGCGCCACACCCTTCAAGCGCAGGTAGACCGCCAGGTAGCCGTACTCCTCGTTGCTGTGCGTCGTGTTAAACATCAGAGCGCCCAGCTTGGTCCGCTTGGCACGGAACAGTTCGACCGTCTGGGTGGCCGTGGCATCCGTGATCGAGTTGTAGGCCCCGTCGCAAATCGTAAACGATTCCTTCAGCGCCGCCACCAGATCGGCCTTCGATTTCTTCGAGGCGGCACTGACCGACTTCCGCTCCCCTGTGACCGTCGAGCAGAACATGGCTTGCGCGTCGGCGACGAGGTCGCCGAAGGTGCGTATTTCGGGGCGTCGGTTCGCGATGATCATGAGGAGAATGACGACGATCCAAACGAGTCGGATCATGCCGCGGTCGTCGTCCCGCCGCAACTGGAACCCGCCCCAGCCGTACAACCGTAGCAGTGCTGTCCCACGACGATGCGGCGGCGGAACAACTCAGGACGGAAGTCCCGGACATGGCGCGGCAGGCCGTGGTCGACCGGCAGATCGAGCATCTGGTTGAAGTCGCAGTCGTAGAGCGTGCCATCCCAGCCGATGGAGAGCGTATAGCGGCACATGACGCCCGCCGCGGCCGTCGCGTTGTAAGCGCCGATGAGCCGCTCCATGTACCGGTCATAGTTGCCGGTGCGCAGCAGGAACTCCAGGAATCGGCTGATGGGCATGTTCGTGATGGTGTAGAGCGAATGGAAGACCACGCCGTGCCGCCGGGCGAGCTCGCGCCGGAAGTCCGCCTCGATGGCGTGCTGCGCCGGGGGCAGGAAAGCACCCACCGGGTTGTACACCAGGTTGAGCTTCAGCGGTGAATCCGGCTGGCCGTAGCCGAGCGCGTTCAGCTTGCGGAGCGCCTCGATCGACTTGGCGAAGACCCCCTCCCCGCGCTGCGCGTCCGTCTCGTGCTCCTGATAGTAAGGCAGGCTGGCGATAACTTCGACCTCGTACACGGCCAGAAACTCGGCCAGGTCCTCTTGGGAGGGCAGCAGCAACACGCTCAAATTGCAGCGGTCCATCACGTGCCGGCCGAGGGACCTCGCCTCGGTAACCAGCCAGCGAAAATTCGGGTTCAGCTCCGGAGCGCCCCCCGTAACATCCACGGTCGGGATGTCGGTCTGGGCGAGCGCCCGCACGCATAACTCCGCCGTCTCGTGGGTCATGATCTCACGGCGGTCGGGACCGGCGTCCACGTGGCAATGCCCGCAGGTCTGGTTGCAAAGCTTCCCGACGTTGATCTGAAAGACGGTAATGCCGGTCGCAGTGAGCGGAAACAATCCGGAAGCTTCGAGCGCCCGCTCGAACGGCTGCTGCGCGCGCGTCGGACTGTTCAGCACCCGCAACTGCTCGGCAGGGGTCGCCAACGGGTGGTGCCCGCTCGCCAGGCTCACATATTCACCTTGGCCGCCGCATTACGCATCTGCACGGCGTGCACCAAAGACGCACCGCCCCGGATCGCCGAGGCCACGTGGACGGCCTCCGTCATCTGGTCCAGGTTTGAGCCTTTCTCGAGGCAGGCTTGCGTATAGGCATCGATGCAGTAGGGACACTGCACGGCGTGCGCCACGGCGAGCGCAATCAGGCTCTTCTCACGCTCGGTGAGGGCGCCCTCGGCAAAGACGGCGCCATACCAGTCGGCGAACTTCTGCCATAGCTCGGGAGCGTTCTTGCCAACATCGGCGAAATGAGGAAGGTCTTCCGCGTGATAATAGCCGGCCATGCGCTTTATCGTAACTCAGAGCGAATAGACGCGGCCGCGATGCTGTCCCACCAGGATCTGGAACAGGCGGTGGGCGATCAGCTCGTGCAGGGTCAGCAGCTCGCGGTTGGCGGCCACGATATCCCCGACGGGCCGCCCCAGCGCGCCGCCGCCGGCTTTGAGCGCGGCGGTCGCTTCGTTAATCACCGGGTCGGCAATCGCCTCGCCGGCCATCTCCCACAGCGTGATGAAGCGGTCCACCGCGGTCGGGAAGCTCACCTCGAAGACGCCGTGATTCGACGTCGTGCGCGGCGGCTTGAAGTCGAGGTTGAAGGGGCCGTTGAAGTGATAAGCCCGCAGCAGCACCAGGATGTTCAGCCAGTCCAGAGGATTGATGAGTCCGACCGCGACGTCCACGTCGTGCTTCAGGCGGTATCCATCGTTGATGTCGAAGTGCCACAGCTTGCCGGCCACCAGCGCCCGGGCGAGGGCGGCGCGCGGCGCGCCTCCCCACATCAGCTCGTGCAGGTATTCCGGATTCACGCCCACCATTTCCGGATGCTTCAGCAGGCCCATCGCGATGAACGCCAGCATGGCGTCCGTGGTGGGCAGCAGAATCTCGCCTTGCGGCTCGAAGGGCTTCGCTTCGAGGCAATGCTTCAGGGTCGGCCGGTTGTGGCGGCGCGCCGCGGCGAGGTCGGCCTCGCAGGCGGCGTTGAGGCCCGCGGCGAACCAGCGCAGCGTCTGCGCTTCGTCGATCGCTCCTTGCACCAGGTAGCCCAGCGTCCCCGGCCAGTAGACGGCGAACTGCGCCTCCAAATGGTGGCCAATCTCGACCGTGTTCGCGAGGCGCCGCGCCGCGTAGTCCCGGACTTCCGGGGCCTCGGCTGCGGAGCTCGCCGCCCACACTGGGTGGTAGAACGTCTCCGTCGTCACCATGGAGCACGCCACGCCGTGCTCCTGGAGAGCGCTCCGGATGTCGAGCACGATCTCCCACTGCGCGTCGGTGAGCAGCGTCTCGGTGGGGATGACATCCGTATCGTGCGTAGTCCAGTGCCCGATGCCAAGGCGAGCGAACTGGCGGATCACGTCCCGGTAGGAAACCGGCTCGCGGGTGGGCGCGTGGAACAGAGCCTGGCCCTGATAGGCGGCCGCCCACTGGGGTCCGCTGATAAAATACCTGCGCCGCACTGCGGGCGAGTAACTGCCGCCGCAAGCGGCGGTCAAGCGGTCGATCAGGGCGCGTTGCGATTCGCTCATGCCCTACAGTTGTAACCCAGACAGTGGCCAAAAGGAAGAACATGCTCGAGCGCTGGTTCCGGTTGCACGAGAACGGCACAACGGTCGGACGCGAGGCGCTGGGCGGCGTGACAACCTTCCTCACACTTTCCTACATCATCTTCGTGCAGCCCGGAATCCTCGAGCAGGCAGGCATGAGCTTCCAGGCCGTGATGATCGCGACGTGCCTCGCCTCGGCGGCCGCGACCATCCTCATGGGACTAGCGGCCAACTATCCCATCGCGCTCGCACCCGGCATGGGCGAGAACTTCTTCTTCGTCTACACGCTGTGCGCGGCTTACCACCTGACCTGGCAGCAAGCCCTCGCGGCGACGTTCCTCGCCGGCGTGGCGTTCATGTTCCTGGCGGTCTTCGGACTGCGCAGCAAGGTCGTCAACGCCATCCCGGCGTCACTTAAGACCGGCATCGCGGCGGGCATCGGCCTGTTCATAACCCTCATCGGGATGCAGTACGGACGGCTCGTGGTGGCGCACCCGGCGACCTTGCTCCAGCTCGGCGATCTGAAGAGTCCGGTCGCGCTCACGACCCTGGCCGGGCTGCTCATCACCCTGGTGCTGATGGGACTGCGGGTGCGCGGGGCGATCCTGCTCGGCATCGTGGGCGCGACCGCGGTCGCCTGGCCGTTGGGCCTCGTGAGATACACCGGGATCTTCTCGTGGCCGACCGGTCTCTCGGCCACCTTCTGGCAGATGGATTTCGCGGGCCTGCTGCAGCACCCCGGCGCGACCACCGCGACGGCCATCTTCGTGCTGCTGTTCCTGGCGTTGTTCGATACGGTCGGGACGCTGGTCGGCGTAGGCCGGCAGGCGGGCTTGCTGAAGGCCGGCCAGTTGCCCCGCGCCGAGCGGGCGCTCTTCTCGGACGCGACTGGCACCGTAGTGGGGGCGGCGCTCGGCACCTCCACCGTGACCTGCTATATCGAATCGGCCGCAGGAGTAGCCGACGGCGCGCGCACCGGGCTCGCCAACATGATCACCGGCGGCCTCCTGCTGCTGAGCACTTTCTTTGTCCCGCTCGCCCGCATGATCGGAGGCGGCGTGCCGGTCCCAGGGGGCGTGGCCTATCCCACCCTGGCCCCGGCCCTGATCCTGGTCGGCTCGATGATCATGCGCAGCATCCGCGAAATGGAGTGGGACGACCCGACCGAAGCGGTTCCGGCGTTCCTCACCATGATCCTGATCCCGTTTTCCTTCAGCATCGCGGCGGGGGTAGCGGCCGGATTTGTGGTGTATGCTGCGGCGAAGGTCGGCACCGGCCGCTGGCGGGAATGCCCCCTGCTCGTCTACGTATTTGCAGCGCTCTACCTGGTGCAGTACGCCGTAAGATAGGCGTCGACGCCTCGCCTCCCTACTTCGGCAGCGAGGACTTGTCGGCTGGAATCGTCCACAGAAAGATGGTCCGGCCGTTGACGTCCATTTCCTTCTCGGGCTTCCAGTCACCCATGTTGAAGGCGTGGGAGACGATGCGCGTGCCGGGCTTCAGATCCTTCCACAGCTTGGGACGCAGCTTCAGGTTCAGCGAGTTCAGCAGGTAGAGCGTCACCACCGAAGCGTCGTGGATGTCGGCCTCGAACAAGTCCTCGTTCTTGAAGGTAACCATGTTCGTCACCCCGGCTTTAGCCGCATTGTCCTGCGATTCCTTGATCCGCTCCGGATTGATGTCGATCCCGGTCGCCCGCACCCCGTACTGCTTCGCCGCCGTTACCACGGTGCGGCCGTCCCCGCAGCCCAGATCGTAGAGCACGTCGCCCTTGTGCACGTTCGCCAGTTTCAGCATCGCGTCCACCACTTCCTGCGGCGTGGGGACGAAGATCACATCGGGCTCGCGCAGCTTCTTGGCGGGAGCCTGCCCCCATACCAGCCCGACATTCAACGCGAAAAGCAGCACCACCAGACTGACTCTCTTGGTCACGCGCATATGGTTCCTTTCCCCTTTTCGGCGAGCAGTGCCGTCCGGCCCCTCGCAACCCCAGTAGTGTACGCCGACGCTGCGCACACCGCAACGCCCTTCCCGGGACACGCCGTGTGTCCCCCGACACATCTCCGGCCCCGGCTCCTTTCCGCAACCCATTCCGAATCAATGAGCTTCAAGGTGGCATCGCCAGTGCCCTACATCGCAGTGGAAACGGAGAACGGCGATGACACAACCCCTGGCGATGACAATCCTGATGATGGTGGCGGCTGGAGCAGCCGCGGCCGAGGGGGGAGAACGGCGGGTCGTAGTGAGCCTCGCCGACCGTAAAGTGGCGCTGGTTGAGGACGGTGTAGTCGTCAAGGTCTACCCTGTAGCGGTAGGTAAGCCGCGCACACCCAGCCCTACCGGCGAATTTCGCATTGTCAACCGTATCCCGCGCCCCACCTACTATGCTCCCGGCGTAGTGATCCGGCCGGGCCCGTCCAACCCGCTCGGCACCCGCTGGATCGGGCTAGACCGCAAGGGCTACTGACTTCATGGCACCAACGTCCCGCGCTCCATCGGCCACGCCGCCTCCCATGGCTGCATCCGCCTGCGCAACCGCGACGTCGAAGACCTGTTCGAGCGCATCGCCGAGGGCGACGTCGTGGAGTTCTACGGCGAGCGCAACGAGCGCGTGCAGCAGCTTTTCGATCCGCCCGCTGCCGCCGAGCCGGCGGCCGAGTAGCCTTCGGCGCCTGTGCTATGATCGCCCTTGGATGCGGCCTTTCCGCCGATTCCTCTTCTTCCCGATCGCACTGCTCCTGGCCACTTCCCTCCGCGCCCAGAATATGGACGCCCCCGCCCGCGACCTCGCCGCCCGGATCCTGGCCGTGATGGCGCCGCGTGAGGCGAGCCGCGTGACCGTCGAGAATCGCTCCTCGCTCGGCGCGGCCGAGGTCGCCGCCGCGCAGCGGGCGCTCCAGGCCGAACTGGGCCGCCAGGGACTACAGTCTGCCCCCGGCGGCGCTGAAATCCGTATCACGCTTTCCGCAAACCGCACGGGCTACCTGTGGGTCGCCGAGATTCTGCGCGGCGAGGAGCGCCAGGTCGTGATGACCGATGTGCCCCGCCCCTCGGCTCCCACCGGCATGCCGGTCGCCAATCTCACCATCGAGCGTGAACTCCTGTGGGAACAGGAGGAGCCCATCCTGGACGCCGCTGTGCTCGGCCCGCGCCGGCTGTTGGTCTTGAGTCCCACGCGAGTGGCTGTGATCCAGGACACGAACCGGTCCTTCTGGATGCTGCCTCCAATCCCCCAGCCTCGCGATCCGCGCGGCCGCCTGGCTCTCGAAGGCGACCGCTACCGCGCCTATCTTCCGGGCGCTGTCTGCACCTCAACTTGGCGTCCCGCTCTTGCTGGCGAGTGCCTGCCTTCGACTGAACCCTGGCCTATCCGGACCGTCAGCGGCACCCCCTTGCAGGCGTCCTTCGTCGCCTCCCGCAACTACTTCGATGGACGGGTGGCCCTCAGCGCCTCGGGAGTCAAGACCCTACCCCCCTTTTACTCCGCCGCGGTTGTTCCAGAGGCCGCGACGTCGCTATGGATCTTCGCCGGGCTCGACGGCCGCGCCCAGCTTTACGACGCCAGCCTGGAACCGGCTGGACTGTTTGGCACCGCCGGCAGTGACCTCACCTCGGTCGACAGCACCTGCGGCGCGCGCGCGCAGGTGCTCGTCACCAAGCGCAGCAACGAAACCGAGTCCGACGCCGTCCAGGCTTACGAGGTCTCCGGCCGTATGGCCGTGGCCGTGAGCGAACCCCTGGAATTTCCCGGACCTGTGACCGCCCTGTGGACCGCCCCCGACGGCCGCACGGCCGTGGCGGTTTCGCGCCACCTCAAGACGAACCGTTATGCGGCGTTTCGCTTGTCTATTGCTTGCGGCCGTTAGCCTCGCCGCCGCTTACGCCGCGGTCCGCCCGCGCTACGGGGGCGTGTTACGGGTGGAGTTGCGCGCCGCCCCGCAGACCCCCGAAACCGCCGACGGCAACCTCGGCGCGCTGCTCGTGAGCGGCGCCTTCCGCGTAAGCCAGTGGGACGCCAACCGGCGCGCGGTCCTCGTGGCCAATGAGCAATACCAGGGCGGACGCCCTTTTGTCGATACCATCGAAGTCGAGATGGGACGCAGCCTCCGCGACCAGATGGTCGACTTCGAGCTTGGCAAGGCCCACGTAGTCGAGGTGGACCCCGCCGAGGCCCCTCGGGCCGCCCAGCGCGGCCTGCGCATCTGGTCCTCTCAGCCCAACGAACTGCTGGCGCTGGTCTTCACCGGCGGCGTCGACAATCCTCGGGTTCGCGAAGCCCTTGCCCTGTCAATCGACCGCACCGCCATTCATACGGTGTTGCTCGGCCGCCAGGGGGCGCCCGCCGGCGGACTGCTCCCACACTGGCTCAGTGGCTACGCCTTTCTGTTTCCCACGGCGCGCGATCTTCCGCGTGCCCAAAAGGCGCTCGGCCCAACGCGGTCGGCGCCGCTCACTCTCGAATACGACTCGAGTGACACCACTCTCCGCGCCGTCGCCGAGCGTCTCGCCCTCAACGCCCGTGAGGCCGGCCTGACTCTCCGTATCGCTCCGCAAGGCGGCGAGGTGCGTTTGGTCCGGCGCCGTATCCCGGACGTCAACCCCGCCCGCGCCCTCACCGCGTTGGCCGAGTCGCTGGGTCTGGAGGGACGCCTTCCATCGGGCGACCCTTACGCCTCCGAGCGCGCGCTGGTCGAGAGCCACTGGATCATCCCTCTCGCCCACCTGCCGGAGATCTACGGTCTCAGCCCCCACGTGCGGGACTGGGCCGGCTGGGATCTCCCCCGCGTGTGGCTCGACGCGAGTGCCCCGTGAGCTTTCGCCTCCGGTTGCTTCTCCTCACCGCGCTGGCCGTCGCGGCCGCTGTCGCCATTGTGGCTACTGCCGTCCAGGTGACGGCGCGGCGCGCCTTCGAGGAGCTCGACGACCAACGCTTGCAGGCCCTGGTCGCCCAGTTCCGGCGCGAGTTTGAACGCCGCGGCCAGGAAGTGGCCCGCCGGGTGGAGAGCCTCGCCGCGGCCGAGAGCACCTTGCGTCTCGCCATCGACGTCGCCCGCCGCGGCGCCGAAGCCGGCGGCGTCAACGAGGCCGCCGCGCTCGCCGCCGCCCACAACCTCGACTTCCTGGAGCTGGTGGCCGACGACGGCGCCATCGTCTCTTCGGCCCAGT
The DNA here is from genome assembly GCA_041482115.1 of Terriglobia bacterium. Lineage (GTDB taxonomy): Bacteria > Acidobacteriota > Terriglobia > Bryobacterales > JACQDG01 > JBGPDC01. The sequence continues at coordinate 40,782 of JBGPDC010000002.1, forward strand.
GGCCGGCCCGCTTCGGCTATAAAGAGGAATGGGTTCTCAAGCCCCAGGAAGGTCCGCGCCCCGCGGCCTTCCTGCGCCGGGAAGAGCTGCCCGAATCGGCGGCGCTCGCCCTCATCGCGGTGCGCACGGTGAGCGCCGGCGACCACACGCTCTACCTCGCCGGCGGACTCCGCCTCGGCGACGACTTTCTGGCCTCGCTGGTTTTACCGGCCGGCATGCGCGTGCTCTTGTTTGATGTGGCCCGGCCCACCGGCTCCGATCCTCTCGTTCAGGCGCTGGTCGCAGACGCCGGACGCAGCCGCCGCGAGGTCTCCCGCACGGTCGATTGGGGACCTCCTGCCGCCGGACCTGAAACCCTCCAGGCTATTCCGCTCTTCGGCCGCAGCGGGGAACTGCTGGCCGTGCTCGTCGTAGGCTCCTCCCGCCGCGAGCTCGCGGCCTTGGTGCGCTTCATCCGCCGCGCCGCGCTCGCCGTGGGCGCTGCCGGCATCCTGCTCGGCGTCGCCCTCAGCTCCTGGGCCGCGGCCCGCGTCTCGCGCCCCGTGCAAAACCTCGCCGTCGCCGCCCGCCAAGTGGCCGCCGGCGACTGGACGGCGCGCGTCGACGCCTCGTCCGGCGACGAGATTGGCGAGCTGGGGCGCGCCTTCAACACCATGACCAGCCGCCTGCTCGAGCAGCGCGAGCGCCTCGTCCAGGCCGAGCGCGTGGCCGCCTGGCGCGAGCTCGCCCGGCGTCTCGCCCACGAGCTGAAGAACCCGCTCTTCCCACTGCAAATCACCGTCGAGAACCTTCAGCGCGCCAAGGACCAGCACCCCGCACAGTTCGAAGAGGTCTTCCGCGAATCGACGACCACGCTGCTCGCCGAACTCGCCAACCTCAAGACCATCCTCGGCCGCTTCAGCGACTTCGCCAAGATGCCGCCGCCCCGCTTCGAAGCCGTCCAGGTGGGAGAGATAATTAGGCCCGTGCTGAAACTCTGCGAGGCCCAGTGCGCCGCCGCCGGCGTCACCGTACGCGCCGCGCTCGAGGAACCGCTCCCCACGATCGAAGCCGACCCCGAACAACTCGGCCGCGCCCTCCAGAATCTGGTGCTCAACGCTCTCGACGCCATGCCCCACGGCGGCACGCTTACGATTCGCGCGCGCCGAATCGAAGCGGGCGTGCGCCTGGAGGTCGCCGACACCGGCGCCGGCCTCACCCCCGAAGAGTGCGAGCGCCTCTTCACGCCCTACTACACCACCAAGCGCCACGGCACCGGCCTGGGACTCGCCATCGTCCAATCGGTCGTCAGCGACCACCAGGGACGCATCGCCGTCGAGAGCACGCCGGGCCAGGGCGCCACTTTCCGCCTCGATCTGCCGGAGAAACATGCCTGACGCCGCCCGCCTCCTCGTTGTCGACGACGACCCCAACACCCTCGCTTCGCTCTCCCGCGCCTTTCGTCTGGCCGGCTACGAGGCCACGGTCTGCGACAGCGCCCTCCGGGCTCTCGAGTTGCTGAAATCCCAGCGTTTCGACCTGGTGCTCTCCGATGTCGTGATGCCGGAAAAAGACGGCCTCGCCCTGCTCGAAGACCTTCAGACTCTGGGCATCGCCGTACCGGTGGTGATGATCTCGGGCCAAGCCACCGTCGAGATGGCCGTCCGCGCGACGCGCCTCGGCGCCGTCGATTTCCTCGAGAAGCCGCTCTCCACCGACAAGCTCTTGCTCACCGTCGAGAACGCCCTGCGGCTGCGTCGCCTCGAAGAGGAAAATCGTCAGCTCCGCCGCCGGGTCGGCAACCACGAAATCGTCTGGACCGGCGAGGCGATGCGCCGCGTGCTGGCGCAGGTCGAGCGCGTCGCCGCCAGCGAAAGCCGTGTCTGTATTTTGGGCGCCACCGGCACGGGCAAGGAGCTGGTCGCCCGCGCCATCCACCAGCAGAGCCCGCGCCGCAACGGCCCGTTCATCACCCTCAACTGCGCGGCGGTACCTTCCGAGCTGATCGAGTCGGAACTTTTCGGCCACGAAAAGGGCGCTTTCACGGGCGCCGCCTCCCGCCACCTCGGCAAGTTCGAGCAAGCCCACCGCGGCACACTCTTCCTCGACGAGATCGGGGACATGCCGCTGGCGATGCAGGCCAAGCTCCTGCGCGTCCTCGAGGAAGGCGAGGTCGAGCGCGTCGGCGGTGACCGGCCGTCGTCGGTGGACGTCCGCGTGCTCGTCGCCACCCACCGCAACCTCGAAGAGCTAGTCGCCGCGGGACGCTTCCGCCAGGACCTCTTCCACCGCATCTACGTCTTTCCGCTCGCGCTTCCGGCGCTGCGTGATCGCACCGAGGATATTCCGGCGCTGATCGAGCATTTCGCCCGCCAGGTGGCGGAGCAAAACGGCTGGAAGCCGGTGCCATTCGACCCCGCGGCGATCGAGGAGTTGCAGCGCCACCCCTGGCCCGGCAACGTCCGCGAATTGCGGAACGTGGTCGAGCGCCTGCTCCTGCTGGCAGGCGATCGTGTGGACCTAAGTACGGTCCGGTCCGCCCTGCCCGCGGGTTCCGTTTCGAGTAGCGGGTCCACCGCGAGCGGGAGCCTCACCGAGCGCGTCGAGGTCTTCGAGCGCGAGACCCTGCTCGCCGAGCTCAAGCGCCACAACTTCCACATGACCGAGACCGCCCGCGTCCTGGGCCTCGAGCGCAGCCATCTCTATAAGAAGTGCCAGCAATTGGGGATCGACCTTCGCGCTCTCCGCCGCGAGGCCTGATCTGGCCACTCGCCACTGGCGTTGTGGTATTCTGCACGAGCTAGAGAGTTCACCCATGGAATGGATTTTTGCCCAGCACGACCCCTCGGAGCAGTTGGCGCAACTGCACTTTTTCTCCGTTACCAAGAAGCAAGGCGAACACACTATCGAGTTCCGTATTACCGTCAAGGAATTCGTCCCGGCCAAAGACAATAAGGTGATGGCATTTTTTGCCGAGGCCGATAAGCAAACCAACCAGAAGACGATGCCCTACACGCCCTCCGGCTGGGGAGAGACGCTGCTCAAAGCGCTCTCCGAATGCGTCCGGGCGGTGCATCGTTTCCCTTACGAAGGACCCGAAGTCTCTTAGCCTGTGCCAAGAATAAATGTTGCAGATCTGCAACATTTTTCAGCTCCGCAGAATCAACGACTTCCCGAGCCGCGCCATTAAGGACGCCGGTGCCACGGGCTGTTAGGCGCCGGTTTGCGGCGCCACATAGACAACTACCTCCAGAGCGGCGAGCGCCCCAAGCTTCTCAATCGGAAGGCGGCCGATGACTACCCGGCCGGAGGCCGGCCGCGCGACGACTTCGAAGCCCAGCTTCTGGAGTGCTCCGATTGTCGCGGGCGAGAGGTCCTTCAGCCAGACCTGAATCTCCGCCTTGCCGTTCCGCACGAGCTTCGCCTCTTCGGGCGCGGGACGGCTCCCTGGCTTCTTCAACCGCTCGACCAGCGACGCGAGTGAGGGGTGCAGCTTGGCTACGGGTCCCCGGCGCGCGTCCACCTCGGCCCGCAGCATCCGCGCCTCAAGCCCCGCTGGCCGCGCCGCGGGTGGGGGTGCGACCGCACGGTTGACGACACCACCGACTGCGAAGCGAGCCATCTGTGCTGACGCAGCCACCGACGCGGCCGCCACGTCCCCCCGTATCCCGAACACACCCTCATAACTCACGCCCTCCGGCATCTCGACCGGTACCTCGATCCGGCGTGGTTTGCCTCCTTCCGTGATGGTCATCTCCTCCACGGCCACAAATGACGTGTACTGGGTCATCAGCCGGTAATCGAGCCCCAGCTTTACGATCGCCTCGCGCACCTCCGGTTTCGGCGCGACGGACTGCAACCCGGCCCAGTCCTGCCCCATCAGATCGTCTACCTTCGACCGCGCCCACAGCGTCGCCAGCACGTCGTGCCCCGCCTCCGCGGCCGGGAGGTCCACCGGGATCTCCCGCACAAACGGCCGCCCCGCCGCGCGTCCGCGCAACCGGATCACCCCGCGGCCCGGCGTCGTGTAGCGTCCGGTCACGACCACGGGCTTCGCCGCAAAGAGGTCCGGAAGGCGCTTGGGGTAAACGTCGGTTACCGCGAGACCTCCCCAGTCGATCGCGATGTCGGTCAGCAAAGGATTCCGCACCCTCTCGTGGAAGCGCCGCGCCGCGGCCGACCCGTCATCGTTCAGAGAAACGTATTCCACCTCGCCCCGACCGTATTCGGCCATCTTGTCGAGCAGGAACCGGTTCACGGCACTGCCGATGCCGAAGGAAAACACCCGCGCGTTGGGGTGTTTTTGGATCTCGCCGATAATTTCCAGGTCGTTGCCGACGTAGCCGTCGGTCATGAAGCAGACGATCCGCACGTGCTTCTGCGAATCGGACGGATCGAGCGCCGCCCGGATGGCTTTCATCATCTCGGTGCCGCCCCCGCCCGAGCGCGACTCCAGAAACTGCTGCGCCCGCCGCAGGTTCTCGGGCGTGGCCCGCACCGGCTCCGGAAACAGAATGTGCGTATCGCCCGAAAACGTGATCAGGTTGAAAGTATCCTGTGGATGCAGGCCCGCCAGCGCGAGCTTCATCGTTTCTTTGGCCTTCTCGATCGGGAAGCCGGACATCGAGCCCGACGTGTCGAGCACGAATACCAACTCCTTCGGCGCCACGTCCTCCACGGCCACCCGCTCCGGCGGCGCCAGCCATAGCGTGAAGAACCCGCCACGCGCGTCGTGGTGCGTGAGCACGGCATCCTGGATGCGCTTGCCGGCTACGTCGTAACGCAGCACGAAGTCCTTGTTGGGGATCACGGCCTGATCTTTCAGCGTGACCACGGCGCGGCTGGGCCCGGGACGCGCCACACTCACCGGGTGACTGCGGCATTCGAGCGCGTCGATCGGCAACCCGGCGTCGAGCGTCACGCTCACCGCCACGTCGTGGCCCGCCCGGCTGACCGGCAGGGTCACCGGCGGGGTGATGCGCTTAGCATCGGGAAGCCCGCGCGGGATATACCGCGGTCCCACCACCATCGGGAACACGAACTTGTAGGCACCCGCGTCATACTTCAGCGTCTCGACGTAGCTGATCGTCACCTCCACCTCGCTGCCCGGCGGGATGTTCGCCACCGACTGGGTGAAGATGTTGGGCCGCTCCTGGTCGAGCAGTCCCGCCAGTTGCCCGGCGGCGCGCGCCGCTTCGTAGACCGCCTGGGCCTCCTCCCGCCTGAGAATCCGCCCACGCACCACGCGGTCGCCGATGCGCAGCGTCAGGTCGTCCACGGCCGCCTGCGGCGGCAGCGGAAACGTGTAGACGGCTTCGATCGCCTCTTCCCAGGGGTTGCGGAACTTCTGCGTCACCCTCACCCGCGCCAGGTTGCCGCTGACCTCGGCCTTGACGTCGGTGTGCCGCAGCGGGCACGGCATTTGAATCCCCCCACCGGGGGCCAAGCGCAGCAGCGCCCCTTCGGTCACCTGGGCGTCACTGCGCTCAACTGCCAGGGCGCTAAAGAGGAGAACTACAGCGATCCAGATCCGCATAACGCACCTCTCACTGGCCGCCCGGTCGGTGTGTATTAGCAGTTTCCTGCTGCCCGCTAACGGGCGGGCTGCACTCCTGGACTCCAGCGTGCCGAATTTTGTTTCCAAGGGAGGTACGGTCGAGGTAGGTGGGACTTGCAGGAATTTTTCTGCCGGGCGGTGAGGGGGACCGCCCGGCAACAGGAAGGGTGAGGTCAGGCGACCGGCTTGGCGGTCTCCGCTTTGCGCAATTCGTGTTCGAGCGTGGCGTACTCGATGGCTTCCAGCTCGGCATCCACGATGCCTTTGGCCGCGCTCAGGCCGATACTCGAGCCGCGCAGTTCCTGGAGGGCACAGATCCTCTGGAACGCCAGCCACCGGGCCAAGCTGTCAGGGGCGATGCCGTATTTGAATTCCATCTTCGTTCTCCTCTCCGCCGGAACTGCGCCGCCGGCGACTGCGACTGACTACATCCAATTGATAGCAATTGGCGGGCCGAACCTTTCCACGTTTCGCAAAGCGCGCACAACCGACATTGTTTCAACGATTTAACAGTCAAGCCGCCGGCGAGACACGCCGCGGTCCACTGGCTGAAAGTGTAGAAAATTTAACGACGGTGGTTCTTTAAGACCGCAAGCTGATCCCGAAAAGCGGAGCGGACCGCGATAAAATCGGCGTGATCCAGGCGGATCTCGCTCGCAATCTGACGGATCTCGTTGTCTTCCACGACCGAGACGGAATCATCGTAGGCCCCCACCAGGAACAGGCAGTGGAGCAGGGCCAGCTTCTGCTCGCGGGTGGCGAGCCGGTCGAACTCGCGCGTCACCAGGAAATCTTCCGTGCCTCCAGCGCGCAATTTTTGCTCCCGCGCGATCTGGAGTACTAAGCGCCCTGGTTCCCCGGTGAGCCCGGCTCGCTCCGCCAGAATGCGCTCGATCGCGGCTGTTTCCTCCGGACTGATGTGCAGATCCGCCCCCGCCACCCGGTGCAGGAGGTAGGCGAAGGCCGCGACATAGCGCGCGCGGTCGGGATCGAGCCCCTCAAGCACCCGGCTGATCTTGCGGACCGTCTCCGTCTCGGGGTTGTCGTTCGCCTCGATCGTCTCGAGGCCCAGAAACCGCAACAAGGACATCGGCCGGCGTCCCTCCTTAGCATTTAGGATATCTTGTGGCGGCGCCGGGCTGCCTGCGTTACGGCCTGCCCCGCCGCCAGTCCGGCGATGACGAATTGCCTCCGGGACAAAGCCATCCGCCCTCCTACATCGCCAGCAAGCCCGCGAGCGTGACGATCCCTTGCCAGAAGTTTCCCAGCCGTAGGTTCTCATTTTCGCCGTGCTGGTTGTTGTCGAAGTTCACCGTCTGGACGCCGATCGCCGGGAATCCCAGCTCCTTGATGAACTGCGCCAGCGGCACCGTCCCGCCGCTCGTGCGGATCCGCACCGGCTCGCGGCCCCACATCTTCGTCAGCGCTTGCGTCACTGCCACCGCCTGCGGATTGTTCAACTCGGTGCGGTGCGCCTCGGTCGCCCGTCGCCGCACGACCTTGATCAGCTTCGGGTACTGCATCCGCGTGGCGTCGTCCGGATCCTTATCAATGATGTGAAACCCCTGCTTGCGAATGTGCGCCAGCACCTTCTCGGCGAGCGAATCCGAAGTGGTCTCCTTCACGAGGCGGATATCGATCGCCGCCGTCGCCTCCGGCGGAATGATCGTTCGGGCGTCGTTGCCCACATAACCGCTGCTGAACCCCCGCACGTTCAATGATGGGTATTGCAGCGCCTCTTGCAGCGACTCGCCCACCGCCTCCGGCCGCGCCACCCCGAACAGCTTCAGCAACGCCGGCTCATCCTCCGGCACGCCCTTCAGAATCTGCCGCTCCTCGGCCGTCAGCGGCGGGATGCCATCGTAGAACCCCTCGACCTTCACACGCCCCTGTTCGTCCTTCATCGTCGCCAGCAATTCCGCCAGGCGCAAGGCCGGATTCGGAATCCAGTTGCCGTAGTGCCCGCTGTGCAGTGCGGTCTTGGGACCGTACACCGTCAGCTCCATCGCCAGTTGCCCCCGGTTTCCGAAGGTCAGCGTCGGCCGGCCGCTCGCATGCTGCGGCCCATCGAGGATCAGCGCGACGTCAGCGGTCAGCTTCGCCCGGTAGACCCCGATCGCCGGCGTGAGACTCGGCGAGCCCGATTCCTCTTCGCCGTCCACGATCACCCGGATATTACTGGTAGGCTCCTGCCCGGCCGCCCGCAGCGCGTCGAGCGCCGCGCATAGGGCCACAATCGGGGCCTTATCGTCCGAGGCCGAGCGCGCATAGATCCGCCAATCGTCCGGGAACTTGTCGAGCTCCGCCCGGTTGGGGACCTCCTTCGCGCCGTCCTCGAGCCGTCCCGTGCGCAACACCGGCTGGAACGGGCTCGACTGCCGCCACTGCGACGGGTTCACCGGCTGCCCGTCGTAGTGGGCGTAAAAGAGGACCGTCCGCCGCGCCCCTGGCACGCGCTTCTCGCCATATACCAGCGGGAAGCCCATCGTGTCGAGGATCTCGGCCTGCAGGCCGTGCAGCTCGAGCATCCGCCGCACCGAGTCGGCGTTGCGGCGATGGGTTAGCCGGTCGCTCGGCAGATTCGGAATCGAGAGCAGATCCCACAGCTCCGTCAGAATCTGGCTCTGGTGTCCCGCGACGTACGTTTCCACCGCCGGCCGCAGCTCGGCCGCCTGCGTCCCGAGTGCCGCCCAACACAAAATCGCGATCAGCTTGCGTTTCATACCGAGCCATTTCACCACAATTCGAGCCCGCCGGTTCGCACGGATCGACATGTTAAGATATCAGCGCGAAGCGGCATGAAGACCTTCCTGTTCTGGAACGTAAACCGCAAGCCGCTGAACGAGCTGATAGTCACGCTGGCCGCCGAGCACAGCGTCGATATCTTGATCTTGGCGGAGTTACACGAGCACCCTGGCGCGTTGCTCCAAAACCTCAACGAGCGCGTCGGGTCCGAGTTTCGCCTTCCGTTCAGCCTCTGTCCGAGCATCATAGTTCTGACCCGATTCTCAAGTGAGTTCATTCACCCCGTCAGCGAGAGTGATCGGCTGTCCATCCGCCGCCTCAAACTGCCCGCGTCAGAGGAAATCCTGCTCGCTGCTGTGCACTTTCCGAGCAAACTTCATTGGAAAGAGAGCAGTCAAGCCTTTGAGAGCGCCGAACTTGCAAGAATCATAGTGGAGCAAGAAGCTGCTGCAGGACATACGAGGACGCTGCTCGTCGGCGACCTCAACATGAACCCATTTGAGGTAGGCATGGCTGGGGCTGTGGGGCTGCACGGGGTCATGACACGCCATTTGGCATCGCGGCGGACCCGTACCATTCAAGGGCGGGAGTACCCATTTTTCTACAATCCGATGTGGTCACGCTTCGGCGACAGAGCCTCGGGTCCCGCGGGAACCTACTACTACGACTCGGCTGAGCATGTCAATTACTTTTGGAACCTGTTTGACCAAGTGCTGGTCCGGCCAAGTCTATTAGACCGGTTCTCAAACGACCACCTTGAGATTCTCACGATGGCGGGCAAGATTCCGCTGGTTCGCGGAGATGGGAGGATCGACGCCTCTGCCGCCTCGGATCACCTGCCGGTCTTGTTTCGGCTGGATCTTTGAGGGAGAATATGAGCTATGTCCGACACCCCGCTGGACCTGTGGGCCACAGACCTTGGCACGCGAGAGATTACAACCCCGCTGGCAATTCTCCGGAGCCAAGCAAGCCTACTTGCGCAAAAGACCAGCGGCATGCTGGAGGGCCAAGTGGAGACCACGACAAGGAGAGACGGCTCTTTTGTCCACAGTTTCTACGTCGTGGCCCCAGCGTTAGACCACTACAAGTATGGGCTCTTGTCGATTAGGCACGGAATCGGGCTGTATCCGGCGACGGTGTACGCACCCAACCAACCAGAATTGGATGCCAATTCCGAGCAGGAGCTAATCGAGTGTCTTCGGTCTGCACTCTCCTCCGACGAAACCAGGCGCGTGGTTGACGCGTTGCTGGCCCAGAGCCGCTCCGCCGTTAGCGCTTGACCGTCCTCCACTCTCCCTGCTAACTTCATAACCGGCACAGGTGCTCCGCTCCGGCTGCGGCCGGACGGAGAGAATAGGGAAGCGGGTGCAAATCCCGCGCGGTCCCGCCACTGTGACCGGCGAGGCCCGATCGCAAGCCATACGAAGCCACTCGAGAGTTCTCGGGGAAGGCCCGCGATCGAGCCGCTGACCCGGAAGCCAGGAGACCTGCCTGCGCCGTTTAGCTCGCAATCCTCGCGTGAAAGGATGACGGCACATGTGGCTCCTCCGGGTTGTTCCCCTTCTTTTGCTATCCCTCTCAGCCCTCCAGGCTCAAAGTGTCCTCGAAGGCCGGGTCACTGACCCTCAAGGCGCCCCGCTTCACCGCGCCAGACTTCTGCTCCAATCGCGGGACGGCCGCGCGATTTACAGCGTCCGCTCCGCCGAAGACGGACGCTTCCGCTTCCCGGCCGCCGCTCCCGGCGATTACGTTCTGGAAGCGACGGCCCCCGAGTTTGCCGCCGCAGTTCGCAGGCTCCGGCTCCCGGGCGACGCCGGCCAGCCCCTCGCCCTCGCGCTTGCGCTCGCGTCCGTGAACGAGCAAGTGGTGGTCACCGCCACAGGCGGGCCGCAGCTTCCGCAGGAAACCGCCCACGCTGCATCTTCGCTCGACGCCACCGAACTCGCCGTCCGCCAGGAGAACCTCCTCTCCGACTCCCTGGCGGCCGTCCCCGGACTGCGCGTCGAGCGCACCGCCGGCCCCGGCAGCTTCACGCGCCTCATCTTCCGAGGCCTTCGCACCACCGACACCTCGGTCCTTCTCGACGGACTCCCCGTTCGAGACGCCATCGGTTTCCGCGGCGACCTCGTCTCCTTTTTCGGCGAGCTGAATCCCAACGACGTTTCCGCGATCGAGGTCGTCCGCGGACCGGGCAGCGTGCTTTACGGCAGCGCGGCCAGCGGCGGCGTCATCAACTTCGTGCCCCGCGAAAGCGCCGAAGGCCCGCGCCTGGCTTTCGGCTACGAGGGCGGCAGTCTCGCCCAGGCTATCGGACGCTTCTCTATCGCGGGCGCGGCCCGCGAGCGCTTCGGCTATACCGCGAGCGTGATCCGCACCGACGTCAATTCCGGCGAGGATGGCAACGACGTCTGGCGTAATACCAACGTCAGCGCCCACGCCCGCTACCGCCTGCGCCCCGGCATGAGCCTCACCGGCAACCTCTACCTGAGCGACACCCCCCGCCTCAACCTCAACCTTAGTCCCTTCCCCATTGGACCGGCGGGCAATGAGCTCGGCTACGAAAACGGCCGCGGCCCCGTCGTGGGATTCGTCTCGAACCTCGACGACCCCGACGACTACCGCGTCGCGCGCATCCTGCCGGTGTCCACCCGCTTCGACCACACGGTCAACGGCGCCTACGGCTACTCGGTCGCCTACCAGGCCGTGTTCTCGCGCCGCAACTTCCCTTCCGGCCCGCTCCAGGATCCCCTGGCCACGCGCCTCGGCGTCTTCCCCTCGGTAGCCGAGATCGCCCGCTTCGACGGCGACGATCACCTCTTAGACACCCATCACACCCTCGCCCTCGGGCGTCATAGCCTGTGGACCTTCGGCTACCAGTACGAGCACCAGTCCGCCACCCAGGAGTATGTCTCGGGCGACTTCCATGACGGACCCTCTACCGACCGCCAGTCGAGCCACGCGGCCTTCTTCCACCAGCAGCTTTCACTGCTCGATCGCCGCCTGCAAATCGGCTTCGGCGGACGGTACCAATCCTTCCGCGTGGAGAATCCCGGGAGCATCCCCAGCCTGAGCGGCCTGCGCACCCCGAGCGCCAAGACCGGCGACATCTCGGTGGCGTACTACCTTCCGCGCACCGGGACCAAGCTGCGCGCCCATGGCGGCAACGCCTTCCGCGAGCCGAGCCTCTCCGAGCGTTTTCAGATCGCCACTCTCTCCGGCCAGCGGGTGCGCATCGGCAATCCCCTGATCGAGCCGGAACGCTCCGTCAGCGTGGACGCCGGCCTCGACCAGTTCCTCTGGCACGACCGCCTCCAGATCGGGGCAACGTACTTCTACACGCGACTCCAGTCGCTGATCGAGTCGGGGACTCTCTTCCAGCAGCGGAACGTCCGGGGCGGCCTCTCGCGCGGCGCCGAATTCGAGCTGCGCTCCCAGCCCACGCGTTATCTGAGCCTGCGCTGGGCCTACACCTACACCAACTCCGACTTCCTCCCGGCGTTCTTCGTCCTGCGCGCCGATGGGACCAACGCCCTCGGCGGCGTGGCCCGGCCTCTCGAGGGCGTCCCCGCCCACACCTACAGTTTTTCGGCGACCACCCAGCGCGGCCGCTGGGATGGCTTCCTCAGCCTCGCCGCCATCGGCGGCTACGAAGCCCCGCTTTTCTCCCCGGTGCAATTCGAACAAGTGCTGTTCCACTTCGATGGTTACGCCCGGGTCAGCGTCGGTATGGGCTATACCCAGCCACTCTCCGAGCGCTGGCGGATGCGCTGGTTCGCGCGCGTCGAGAACGCTCTCAACAAGCTCTACTATGAGGAAGGCTTCCGCTCGCCCCGCGCCGTGGGGATGGCGGGAGTGAGGTTCCTGTTTTGAGCGCACGTGTTCTCGTCGGCTTATTGCTCTGGGGCCTGACGGCCACCGCCGCAGACCCGCCCCAGCGCATCATCTCGACCGCCCCGAGCCTCACCGAGATTCTCTTCGCCCTCGATCTCGGCGACCGCGTGGCTGGCGTGACTACTTACTGTTTCTATCCTCCCGAGGCGCGCCGCAAGCCCAAGATCGGCACCTACCTCAAGCCCGACCTCGAAACCCTTCTGCACCTCCAGCCCGACCTGATCGTCGCCATGGAACAGTACACCGACCTCCGGCAACAGCTCGCCCCTTACCATCTCCCCTTGCTTGAAGTCAGCAATGAGACCCTCGCCGCCATCCGCGACTCGATGCTCGCCATCGGACGCGCCGCCGGCGTCGAGGCCCGCGCCCGCACCCGCGTCGCAGCGCTTGACAAAGAGCTCGACGACGTCCGCCGCCGCGTCTCGGGCCTCCCGCGCCGCCGCGTGATGTTCGTGGTCGGCCGCACGCCGGAAACGGTCAGCGACCTGGTGGTAGTCGGCGGCGGCAATTTCCTCAACGAGCTGCTCTCCATCGCCGGTGGCGAAAACATCTTCGCCGGCGCGGTGGTCGCCTACCCCAAGGTGCCCGCCGAAGAGATGCTCGCCCGCCGCCCCGAAGTCATCATCGACCGCGGCGATGTCGCCGACCCCGAGCAGGCCCCGGCCGGTCACGACCAGGCCGTGGTCCGTCTCTGGAACCGCTGGAGCCAGCTTCCCGCCGTTACCTCCCGCCGCGTTTATCCGGTAGCTTCCGAGATCTACGTCATCCCCGGACCCCGCGTCGGCGAAGCCGCCCGCGCGCTCGGCCGCCTGATCCACCCCGAGGCCGCCTGGTGAGCGCCCTCTACCAGCTAGAGGATCTCCGCCTGCGCCTCGACGGCGCCGAGATTCTCCGGGGCCTCTCACTCGCCATCCTCCCCGGCCAGCTTACCGCCATCGTGGGACCCAACGGCGCCGGCAAATCCACCCTGATGTCGATCCTCTCCGGAATCCGCACGGGCTACGACGGCCGTTGTCTCCTCGAAGGCGCCGAGATCCGAGCATGGAATCGCCGCCTCCTCGCGCGCCGCGTCGCCTTCATCCCGCAAACGGTGCGCATCGAGTTCCCCTTCACCGCCGAGCAGGTCGTCTTCATGGGACGCACCCCTTATTGCCGCGGCCTGTTCGAATCCCCCGAGGACCGCGCCGCCGTCGAACGCGCCCTCGCCACCACCGACTCACTGCCCTTCGCCCTTCGCGACTTCCGCTCCTTGAGCGGCGGTGAGCGCCAGCGCGTGTTGCTCGCGAGCGCCCTCGCCCAGCAGCCGGCCATCCTGCTGCTCGACGAGCCGACCAGTTTCCTCGACCTCCAGCACCAGATCAGCACCTACGACCTGCTCCGGGACCTCTGCCGCGCCGGACTCTCGGTCGTCGCCGTCACCCACGACCTCAACCTCGCCGCCGCCTATTCCGACCGCATCATAGTCCTCGCTGCCGGCCGCCTCGCCGCCGACGCCGCGCCCGGCCAAGTGCTCCACCCGGCACTGCTGCGCGAGGTGTTCGGCGTCGAAGCCGAGGTCCGCGCCGGACCCACGGGCCGCCCCTGGGTCCTCTACGGCCACGGCGCCGGCGGCCCGCCCCCATGCTGAGCCGTCGCAAGTTTTTCATCGCCGTGGGGCTCTCCACACTCTTCCTGGCCGTGATGCTTGTCGCCACGCCGCTCATCGGCTCGACCCACGTTGAATTCCGCCGCGTGCTCGCGGGCCTCTCCCCCGACCACGAGATCTTCTTCGAGGCTCGCCTTTCGCGCGTGCTGCTGGCGGCTCTCGCCGGCGGCTCGCTCGCCCTGGCCGGCGTGATCTTTCAAGCCCTGCTGCGGGATTCGCTCGCCACGCCTTTCACCCTGGGGGTTTCGAGCGGCGCTGCCTTGGGAGCGGTCCTGGCCATCTGCCTCGGCTGGCGCTCGGTGGCCGGGATCCCGGCGATCTGGGCGGCAGCCCTGGTAGGGGCCGCGCTGGCCATGGCCCTGGTCCTCTCCATCGCCTCCGAAGGACGCCGCTTCTCCTCCTTCACCCTGCTGCTCTCCGGCGTAACTATCAACAGTATGTGCATGGCGCTCATTCTGTTTCTGCACTATTTCGCCAGCCTCGGCCAGTCGCTCGCCATCGTCCGCTGGCTCATGGGCGGCATCGACGCCGTCGCGTACCCCGCGCTCGGCGCGATCCTCGCCGCCCTCGCCCCGGCCTTGATCCTGTCGCTGTTCCTCGCCACGGACCTGAACCTGCTCGCGGTCGGCGAAGAATGGGCCGCGAGCCGCGGCGTCTCCACCCAGCGGACCACGCTCGTCTGCTACCTTCTCGGCTCCTACCTCGCCGGCTCGGTCACGGCCCTCACCGGTCCCATCGCTTTCGTCGGGCTGATCGTACCTCACGCCCTGCGCCTCGCCTTCGGCGCCGACCATCGCCTGCTGCTGCCGTGCTCGTTCCTGGTGGGCGCGGGCTTCCTGGCGGCGTGCGACACGGTGGCGCGCACCCTCCTCGCCCCCACCGAGATTCCCGTGGGCGTCATTACCTCGCTGCTCGGCGGCCCCTTCTTCATCTGGCTGCTCAAGACGCGGAGAAGCAGCCTATGGTTGTAGCCCTTCTCGGTGGCGGCGCCCGTAGTGGCAAGAGCCGCTTCGCCATCGAGTATGCCGAACAGCGCTTCGAGCGCCCTGCTCTAATCGCCACCGCCCAAGCCCTCGACGAAGAGATGGCCCAGCGTATCGCGCGCCACCGCGCCGAGCGCCGCCCGCACTGGACCACTCTCGAAGAGCCCCTCGACATAACTGGAGTCCTCCACCGCGAAGCTCACCGTTTCGATGGCTTCGTCGTGGATTGCCTGACGCTGTGGCTCAGCAACGTCCTGCTGGCGGACGCTTCCCGCGTCGAGACGGAGATCGATCGCCTCGTCGCCGGACTCGCCGCCGGGCCGCCCGCTGTGTTGGTCACGAACGAAGTGGGCTGCGGGATCGTTCCCGAGAATGCGCTCGCCCGGCGCTTTCGCGATCTCGCGGGCCTCCTTAACCATCGCCTCGCTGCGATCGCCGGCGAGGTCTACTGGATGGCCTTCGGCCTCCCGCTGAAGATCCGATGAAGGCGTTCCTGGCGGCCTTGCAGTTTCTGACGGTGATTCCGATCCGTCTGGCCGAGCCGCCTGCGCCCGCCCGCGCCGCCGTGGCCTTCCCGTTAGTGGGCGCTCTGCTCGGACTGCTCGCCGCCGGCCTCTGGCGGCTTCTCACCCCAGCCCTCCCGCGCTCCTTGGTCGCGCTGCTAGTCCTCGTCTTCCTTGCAGTAATGACCGGCGGACTCCACGAGGACGGCCTGGCCGACACTGCCGACGCCTTTGGCGGCGGACGCTCGCGCGAAGATATCCTCCGCATCCTCAAAGACAGCCGCATCGGCGCTTTCGGAGCTCTGGCTCTGGTCTTCGCGGTGCTGCTCCGCTGGCAGGCGCTCGTCGTCATGCCCGCCGCACAGGTCCTCCCCGCCCTCATAGCGAGCCAGGCGCTGCCGCGCGCCGGCCTCGTGCTCCTGGCTTTCCTCGCTGGTCCCGCCAGCACCGGCCTCGGCGGATCGCTCGCTGCCGACGTACGCGCCCCCCACGCACTCGGCGCAGCCACGCTCGCCCTCGCACTCGCCGCGGCCGTGTGGAGCCTCCGCACGCTCCCCGCGGCGGCCGCCTGTCTGTTCGTCGTAGCCTGCGCGTGGTTCTATTTCCGCCAGCGTCTCGGCGGCGTCACCGGCGACTCCCTGGGCGCCGCTTGCCAGCTCCAGGAAATCGCCGTCCTTCTGGTGGCTTGCCTGTGACCCGCGAACTCTGCCTCGTCCGCCACGGCCACTGCGAGAGGAGCGGCACTCTCCTTGGCCAGTTCGATGCACCCCTCACCGCCGAAGGACTCGTCCAGGCTCAAGCTCTCGCCGCCCAGCTCGCCGGCTGCGGCGCGGAGCGCCTCGTCTCGAGCGACCTGCGGCGCTCCGTGCAAACCGCGACCGCGCTCGCCGCGCGCCTGGACTTGTCCCTAGAAACCGACCCCCGCCTGCGCGAGATCTCCTATGGTCCGTGGGACGGACTCACCTGGGCCGAAATCGAGCGCCTCGATCCGACCGGCGCCCCTCGCAAACTCGCCGACTGGACCTCCTGGACCCCGCCCGGCGGCGAGTCTTTCGACGTCTTCCTCGCTCGTGTCCACGACGCCCGCGTGTCACTCGCGGCCGCCCGGGCGCGTCTCACCGTCGTGGTGGCCCACCGTGGCGTCAACGCCGTCCTCTCGGGACAGCCCCTCGACACTTTCCAGCAGGACTATGGCACCGCTCGCCGCGTCCCACTACTATGACCCCCCTTGCCATCCGCCCCGTCGACGACCCTGCGCTCGCCGCTCGGATTCAACAGCGTCTCGACCATCTCACCAAGCCCCCCGGCAGCCTGGGACGTCTCGAAGAACTGGCCCTGCGCTACGGTCTCGCCCGCGGCACGCCGGACCTGCGCCTCACCCGCCAGGCGATGTTCATACTCTGCGCCGATCATGGCATCGCGGCGGAAGGCGTCAGCGCCTAT
Organism: Terriglobia bacterium; assembly: GCA_041482115.1. GTDB lineage: Bacteria > Acidobacteriota > Terriglobia > Bryobacterales > JACQDG01 > JBGPDC01. The sequence goes on from JBGPDC010000002.1 coordinate 57,528, forward strand.
CCTGCGGAGGTCACCGCCCAGATGGTGCGGAACTTCGCGGCGGGCGGCGCTGCCATCAATGTCCTCTGCCGCCAGCTTCACATCGAACCCCGCATCGTAGACGTCGGAGTCAACGGCGACTTCGAGCCGGAACTCCCCCTCCTGCGGCGCAAGGTCGCACCCGGCACCCGCAACTTCCTCCACGAACCCGCCATGACCCTCGACCAGGCCACCGCGGCGCTCGAAGTCGGAATCGCCCTCGCCACGGACGCGGCAGCCGAAGGCTTCGACCTCCTCGGAGCCGGCGAGATGGGAATCGGCAACACCACCTCCGCCGCGGCCATCACGGCGGCGCTCACCGGCTGCGAGCCGGAAGCCGTAGCCGGTCCCGGTACAGGTATTACTGAGGTACAGAGGCGGCACAAAGCCGATGTCATCCGCCGCGCGCTCGCGCTCCACCGCCCCGACCCGCGCAATCCCGTGGCGGTGCTGGCCGCTGTCGGCGGCCTCGAGATCGCCGCCCTCGCCGGACTGCTCCTAGGCGCCGCTTCCCGCCGGCTGCCCGTCGCCGTGGACGGTTTCATCGCCTCCGCCGCTGCCCTCGTCGCCGCGCGCCTTGCCCCCCAGGTCCTCGGCTACCTCTTCTTCTCGCACCGCTCCGCCGAACCCGGCCACGCTCTGCTGCTCGAGGCGCTCGAGGCGTTACCCCTGCTTTCGCTCGATCTGCGTCTCGGAGAAGGCACCGGCGCCGCGCTCGCCATGGGCCTCCTCGACTCCGCCGTACGCTTATACAACGAGATGGCGACCTTCGACGCCGCCGGCGTGTCTGAACGCACCCCCCTGATGTAGAATTGGGGTCTGTTCAGGAGGACTCACATGAAACGCTATCTGTCTCTCGCGTGCCTGGTGGCGGCCGTGGCCGCCGGCAGTTTCTGGCTCGGCCACTCCACGGCCGAGGCCCAGGCCCGCCACCGCGTTTTCGAGCTGCGCACCTACCACGCCGCCGAAGGCAAGCTTCCCGCCCTGCAGTCCCGCTTTCGCGACCACACCGTGAGCATCTTTAACAACCATGCGATGACGAGCATCGGCTACTGGAATCCCGCCGACGGCCCCGAGAAGGACAACACCCTGATCTACATCCTGGCGTACCCGGACCGCGAGGCCGCCAAGAAATCCTGGGATGGCTTCCGCAACGATCCGGAGTGGAAGAAGGTAGCGTCCGAGTCCGAAGCCAACGGCAGACTGGTTACGAAGGTCGACTCGGTTTACATGGAGCCGACCGACTACTCGCCGCTGAAGTAAGCCCTAAGCCGGCGCCCCCGTCAGCCGGATGACGGCGAAGACCGCGCCCTGCGGGTCCGCTATCACGGCAAAGCGTCCGACTTTAGGAATGTCCGTGGGCGGCATGCAAATGTTGCCGCCCAATTCCTTCGCTCGCGCGACCGTCGCGTCGCAGTCCGCTACCATGAAGTACGTCAGCCAGTGCGGCGGCGCCTTCATCGCCGGATTTAGCTTCATCATGCCCCCGATGGACTGGCCCTGGTTGATCCATTCCGTATATTGCATCATGGGACCCATGTCGCTGACCTTGGCGCCCCACCCAAACAGTCCCGTGTAGAATTTGCTCCCCGCCCCGGTGTCGGGCGTGTGCAGCTCCGACCAGCACATCGTTCCGTCCCCGGCGATCCTCGTCCCGACGTGGAGCTTCGCCTGCCAGATGGCGAACACGGCCCCCTGCGGGTCCCGGATCACCGCCATGCGCCCCACGTCCATCACGTCAAAGGGACCCATGAGCACCTGGCCGCCCAGCGATTTGGCCTTCTCCGCCGCCTGGTCGGCGCTCTCCACCGCCACGTAAATCAGCCAGTGCGGCGGGATGCCCTGCTGCCGCTGATCCGGCCGCAGCTCGTACAGCGCGCCCAGCTCCCGCCCCTTCAGCCGGAGCATGGTGTAAATCATGCCGGGTCCCGCCGGTACATCCTCCGCGGCCCAGCCGAACAGCCCCTCGTAAAATTTCTTGGCTCCCGCAGAGTCCGTGGTGCCGAGCTCGGACCAGCAGAACGCGCCCGGAGCGTGCTTTTCAATGTCAGGCATTAGTAGTTCCTCCTGGTCAAACTTTGGAGTGTAGCGCGATCCGGCGGGTCGCGCCTGTTAAATCCTCATGACATGTAGTGTTCTTCACTCACCGCACGCAGCCGCACCGCCGCTGCCTCGGGGGTGATGTCGCGCTGCGGACTTCCGAGCATCTCGAAGCCCACCATGAATTTCCGCACGGTCGCCGATCGCAGCAACGGCGGATAGAAGTGCGCGTGGCAATGAAAATGCGGATGCGCCTCGCCGTCCGCCGGCCGCTGGTGGAACCCCATCGTATACGGAAACGGCGCCTCAAAGAGGTTATCGTAGCGCGTTGTCAGGCGCTTCAGGATATCCGCCAGGCCGTCGCGTTCCTCCGCCGGCAGCTCGTCGAGCCCGCCCCGGTGGCGCACCGGCAGCACCAGCGTCTCGAACGGCCATACCGCCCAGAACGGTACGAGCGCGACAAACATCTCGTTCTCGCACACCATCCGCTCGCCTCGCCGCCTCTCGATCGCCAGGTAGTCGCACAACAGGCAGCCCTGCCGCCGGGCGGCGTACGCCTGCTGCGAGGCCGTCTCCTTCGCGAGTTCGTTCGGCAGGCTCTCGCTCGCCCAAATCTGGCAGTGGGGGTGCGGATTGCTCGCCCCCATCATCTCGCCCCGGTTCTCGAAAATCTGTACCGCGCGGATCTCGCTCCGGGCCCCCAGCTCGCGCGTCTGGTCCACCCAGGCGTCCACGACGCGCCGGATTGCGGCCGGCTCCAGGCGCGCCAGCGCCAGCCCGTGATGCGGCGTAAAACAGACCACCCGGCACACGCCGCGCTCCGGGGCCGCCACCAGCAGTCCACCCTCGTCCGACTGCCCCGCCGGAGTCTCCGGACGAAGCGCCGCAAAGTCGTTGTCGAAAACAAGAGTCGCCTCATACTCCGGGTTCCGCACCCCGCCCGCCCGCGCATTACCCGGACACAGGTAGCATCCCGGATCGTAAGCCACCACTGCGGGCGCAGGCGCCCGCTCCACCTGCCCCTGCCACGGACGGTCCGTCCGCTGCGGCGACACCACTACCCATTCCCCGGTCAGCGGATTCAGGCGGCGGTGCGGATGATCGAAAAGCATGTTAAAGAATGACTTCCCCATAGTAGTCGATACAGCTGTTACACCACCGATCGTGATAAAGTACGAGCTTTACTCCCCGAAAGCTCTCTAAAGGAGACTCCCATGGCCCAGTGGAAACCCGATCCAACCTTTTACCCTTCTCCGAAGATGGCGATGCAGGCCCCGCCTGAGACTCTGGCCTACGTGGCCATGCTCGACCACACGCGACGCCGTCCCGATGCACTGGCCGTGATCGACGTGGATCCCGCCTCTAAGAGCTACGCTCGCGCGGTCGGACAGGTCGACATGCCCCACGCCGGCGATGAGCTGCACCACTTCGGATGGAATGCGTGCAGCTCGTGCCTCTGCCCTTACTCCGCGCATCCGCACATGGAGCGGCGCTACCTGGTGGTGCCCGGCTTGCGGTCCTCGCGGCTGCATATCATCGACACCAAGCCCGACCCCCGCAGCCCGCACATCGTGAAGGTGATCGAACCGGATACGGTTCTGAAGAACACGGGCTACAGCCGCCTGCACACGTCACACTGCGGCCCCGACGGTATCTACATGAGCGCTCTCGGGTCCCCGACCGGCGACGGTCCCGGCGGGATCTTCAACATCGATCCCGAGACCTTCGATTTGAAGGGACGCTGGGAGGTCGAGCGCGGGCCGCAGCAGCTCGCCTACGACTTCTGGTGGCACCTTGGCCATGACACCATGATCACCAGCGAGTGGGGCACTCCGAAGATGGTCGAGAACGGCGTGATTCCCGAGAAACTGCTCGGCGGCCAGTACGGCCACCAGTTGCACGTCTGGGATCTGGACAAGCGTCGCCACAAGCAGGTGCTCGACCTGGGGGGCGAGCAACAGATGGTGCTCGAGCTGCGCCCGTCGCACGATCCGGCCAAGACGTACGGCTTCGCGGGCGTCGTCGTCTCGCTCAAGGATCTCTCCGCCTCCATCTGGATGTGGCATCGCGCGGGAAACAACGGGGCCTGGGGCGTTACCAAGATCATCGAGATCCCCGCCGAGCCCGCCGACCCCGCCACTCTGCCGCCGCTGCTCCAAGGCTTCAAAGCCTGCCCGCCGCTGGTCACCGATATCAATCTCTCGCTCGACGACCGCTTCCTCTATGTCGCCTGCTGGGGCACGGGCGAAATGCGCCAGTACGACGTCTCCGACCCGCTGCACGCGAAGCTCACCGGCACGGTACAAATCGGCGGCATCGTGCGCCGCGCCGCCCATCCCAGCCGGCCCGACGCGCCGCTCAATGGCGGCCCCCAGATGGTCGAGCTCAGCCGCGATGGACGCCGCCTCTACTTCACCAACTCGCTCTACGCCTCCTGGGACGAGCAGTTCTACCCCGACGGCGTCCGTGGCTGGATGGTCAAGGTCGATACCGACGGCATGCGACTCGATCCCAAATTCTTCCTCGAGTTCGACGCGCTCCGGCCTCACCAGGTGCACCTGGAGGGCGGCGACGCCTCCTCCGATTCCTATTGCTTCTCCGACTGAGGTGACGCTATGGAACTAGGCGCGACTCACACGCTGTGGCCCTGGATCACGCTGCTCGCCCTGGGCGCCTTCCACGGCCTCAACCCCGGCATGGGCTGGCTGTTCGCCGTGGCGTTGGGCATGCAGGAGCAGAGCCGCGCTGCGGTCTGGCGGGCGCTCGGCCCGCTGGCGCTGGGCCATGGACTGGCGATCGCCGCGGCGATTCTGGTTGCGGTCGCGGTCGGAGCGGTAATACCGATGCAGTATCTGCGCTGGCCCGTGGCTCTGCTTCTGATTGCGATGGGCGTCTCGCGCTTCTACCGCCACCGCCATCCACGCTGGGCGGCGATGCGCGTGAGCCCCGTGAGACTGACGGTCTGGTCTTTCCTGATGGCAAGCGCCCACGGCGCCGGCCTGATGGTGCTGCCGGTGTTCCTCCACATGACCACGGTCCACGCCGCTACCGACGCGGAAAGCTGCCACACGGCAGCCTCCGCCGCAACTTTCTCTGGCCCCCTGACCGGACTGCTCGCCACCCTGGTTCATGGAGCGGGCTACCTGCTCGTCACCGCCTTCGTCGCCTGGATCGTCTTCGAGAAGCTGGGCGTCGGACTGCTGCGCCAGGCCTGGGTGAATCTCGACCTGATTTGGGCCGCCGCCCTCATCGTTACGGGAGGGATAACCCTGGCGCTGTAACAGCTCATCGCCCCAGCCGCAGCTCCATCTCGTCGAGCGTCCGCGGCCAGTCCTCACGCAGTAGCCGCGACAAGCCGCGGTCGGCCAGCAGCCGCCCGCCGGTCTGGCATCCCGGACAGTAGTTGGTCTCATTCTCCGCGTACCGGATGCGCTGGATCCTCGTTCCGCACACCGGACACAGTTTGCCGTAACGCCCGTGCACGGCCATGCCCTCGCGAAACGCCGTCACCTTTTCTGGAAAACCAGCCCCCGCCTCGTCGCGCACCTTCTCCACCCATTCCGTCAAGGTCTGCTGCGTGGCCTCGTAAAGGCGCCCGACCTCTTCTGCCGTCAGCTTCTGACTGAGAGCCACCGGCGAAAGTTGCGCGCGGTGCAGAATCTCGTCCGAGTAAGCGTTGCCGATCCCGCTAAACACGCGCGGATCGGTCAGCGACCGCTTGAGCGTGTGGTTCTCGGCCCGGAGCGACGCGGCGAACTCCTCAAGCGACGCCTCCAGCACCTCAAGGCCACCAGGATTGAGCCCCCGCAGCCCCGCCTCGCCCTCCACCACGTGCAACGACGCCCGCTTCTTCGACCCCGCTTCCGTGAGCAGCAGCCGGCCCGCCTCAAAGTCGAACGCCGCCAGTGTCTGCTTGCCGCCCATCTTCGCCCCGGGCGGCTTCCAGTGCAGGCGTCCCGCGATCATCAGGTGCAGCACCAGCCACAGGTCGCCCTCCATACCAAACGCCAGCCGCACGCCCTCCAGCCGGCGTCCCTGCACGCGCCGCCGCAAAGCTTCGAGATACACCACCACATCGGGCAACTCCGGCATCCCAACTGCCGCGCCTTACTTCTTGGGTTGCAGCAGCCGGTCGAGGAAGCCGCCGGCTTTCTGCTTGAGTTGATCGACCGCCATCCGGCCGACGTCCGGGGCCACCCGGGGCGAATCCATCGTCCCCCGAATCCGCACCGGCACCTGCGCGTGCGGCTGCCCGGAAGCATCCGGCTGACCGCCCAACAGTTGCGCGATCGGGCCGGTCACTTTGCTTACCAGGTCAAAGCTCATCTCTTCCTTGAAGGTCAGGTACCCCTGTCCAGTGGTCTGCGATGTTGGGTTCTCGAGTGCCAGGTCGCTCAGTTCCACCCGCTGGCCGCCGATTTGAAAATGCGTCTGGAAGCGTGTGTAGTTGGTCTGGCCCGAGGCTGCCGTCTCGCCGCCGCCCAGCAGTTTCTTGGCCGAGCGATCGATCGAGTCGAGCAGATCGAACATCGCGAGGCGCCCCTTATCCAGCTTCAGATTGCCCTGCCCGCTGAGCGAATTGCGGATCTCCGTCGCGTTCTTTCCCGCAAACCGGAGCTGGTAATCCGGAATCTCGGCCACCCCCGACAGCTTCCCCTTGGCCGTCGTGAAAGTAGCCAGCATCTGGTCGATGTCGACACCTGAGATCGCCCCGCTCGAGGCGCCTTGCACGGTCGAGCCGTTGTAGTGCACCTCGGCGCGCCCCTTCCACTTGCCGTCGCCCAGTTGCAACAAGGCGTCCTGGATCTGGATGTCGAACGACGGCACGGTCAGCGGCCGGCGGATCGTGAGGCGCAGCGGCACATCGCCCTTTAGCGCGATGCGGTGGCCCTGATCGCGCCCGGCTTGGAAGTTCTCCAGGACCAGCTTGCCGCCGCCCTGGAGCGTGGCCATCAGGTCGCCCTGGAGCGAAGCCTCCAGGCTGACGCGGGCGTTGGCCGGCGCATCGCGCAACAGGTCGCCGCAGTATTCGGTGCGCAACGCTTGCGGTATCTCGGCCGGAGCAAGCCCCAAGGTCAACGTCCCTTTGGCCGGCAAGGCGGCCGCCGACGAAGGACCCGCGCGGCCCGTGAAATCCAGCCGCGAGTTGCGGCCGTTGAAGAGCCGCGCCCCCATCTTAAGCACGCAACTCCGGTCCGACCCAAAATCGGTTAGCGCCACGTCCAGATCCTGCACGGTCAGCGTGGGTTCTCGCCGTCCGGCCTCCACGAACCGGATCGTGCCCCCGCGCAGCCCGAACTCGTCGACCGCCAGTCCTCCCCCTCCACCCTGGGACGCCTTGGTCCCCCCGGCGCCGCCCTTCGTGAGCCCTTGGATGAGCACCTCCAGGTTGGTCTTCCCGGTGCGGTCCTCTTCCACGTTCAAGGTCGGCGCCTGCAATGTCAGCCGCTGCACCTGCGGCGTGCCGCCAAACAAGGAGAACAGGCCCACCTGCGCCGAGACTTCCTTCGCCTCCAGCAGCCGCCCGTTCGAGAATCCCGGCGGGTTGGTCACCGCCAGGTCGCGAATCGTCACCACCGGACGAAAGCGAAACCACTCGGCCAGGTCGAAGTCGCCCCCGGACGCCGAAACCTGGGCCGGCCACGCCTCTTGCAGGCTGCCCAGCAGCGTCTGAATCCGGGACCCCGACAGCATCGCCTTCGCCACCAGACCCGACCCCAGCATCAACACCAGGTAGATAACGACAAGACCCAACACCAGCTTGACCAGGGTTTTCATCTTGGCACCCTCCGGCGGCTCTATTGTAGCTGGCCCCGGCCTCTCAGCGTCCCGCCTGCGCCAGGCGGCAAGCCAGAGTGAACGCGGCGAGCATCGCCCCCGGATCCGCGACTCCCTTCCCCACAATGTCGAACGCCGTGCCGTGCGCCGGGGTCGTGATCACCGCCGGCAGTCCGCCCGCGATCGTCACGCCCCGCTCGAACCCCAGCAGCTTCATCGCGATCTGCCCCTGGTCGTGGTACATCGTAACCACGCCGTCGTAATCCCCCCGCCGCGCAGCGAGGAAAACCGTGTCGGAAGGCAGCGGCCCGCTCGCGTCGATCCCGGCTGCTCTCGCCTGCGCCACCGCCGGCCCGATCACGGACGCTTCCTCGGTCCCCAGCAGCCCCCCTTCCCCGGCATGCGGATTGAGCGCCGCGATGGCGATCCGCGGACGCGCTGTCCCCGCCGCCTCGATGACCCCGTGCAGCAGCCTCGCCGCGTCGACGATCTTGCCCGCTGTGAGCTGGTCGGCCACCGCCCGCAACGGTACATGCGAAGTCACCCGCGACGTCCACAGCGTCCCGCACACGTTGATCTCGGAGGTAACCCCGGTGTACCCCAGCAGCTCGGCGAAGTAGTGCAGCTCATCGTCGTGCCGGAGTCCGGCCAGCTTCATGGCCTGCTTGTTGAGGGGCGCATAAGTGACCGCGTCGATCTCCCGGCGCTGCCACATTTCAATCGCGACCCGCAGCGATCCCAGTACGTATTCGCCAGCCGCGGCGCTGGCCCGTCCCACCGGATACTCCGCTGCGTTTGTGTAATCGACGAACCGCACTCCCGCCCGCGGCGCGCCCGCCACGGCCCGTCCCTGCTCATAGACGCACCGGTCGCCGATCACCACCACGTCGGCTGCGGCGGCAGTCTCCGGCCGCGCGAGCAGCTTCGCCGCCACCTCCGGCCCGATGCCCGTCGGATCCCCCAGCAACAGCCCCACGCGGGGCTTGCTCCGCGTATTCACAATGTCCAGTTTATCGAATCAGGCCCCGGCGCACGGCGCTCAACACCAGCTCGGCGGCGCGGCGCACGTCAGGTTTTTCCATGAGGTCGGGCGGGCTCTCAGCCCCGTTTCGTCAGCGGATTCTTCCACCGCAGCCCGCTATACCGCACGAAATCCGCGTCGGTGGTGTGTAACGTCGCCTGGTACTCGACAGCCAGCGCCGCCAGGTGCGTGTCGGTAGTCAGGTTCCCGGCGATCCCGAATTCCCGCAGGTACCCCAGCACCAGCTCAGCATGCCGCGCCCCGGGATGCACAATCTGAACCTGCGGCCGGTCCAGCCAAGCCTCTACCGCCTCCGCCGCCTCCCCCACCGGCAGCGGTGAGACGAAGATTCGGGGGCTGCAGCGGAGGCGCAGGAAACCGAGCAGCACCACCCACGCCAGACCCACGGTCTCGGTCCCCGAGAGACACCCTTCCCACCAGGCCTTGGCTGCGCGGTGCAACTCGGACTTCTCGTCGTAGGTGTAGATCAGCAGGTTGAGGTCGGGGATAATCATCGCTGCCGGGCGAGTTTCTCGGCCACCGCTTCAGTCTCTAGTTCGTCAGCGAGCTGATTGAAGCGCCGGTCATCGAACCCCGGCCGCAACTGGCCGGCCCGCGCCTTCACCCGAAAAGGTTTGACAGCCTTGGGCTTCTCGACGCCACCGAGGCCCAGCCGCAACGTCTCGTTCAAAACCGCCTTAAACGGCCGGCGCGTGCGGTGCACCAGCTCCTGGAGCCGGGCGGCTACGTCTGCTTCCAGCGTCACCGTCGTCCTCATATTGTCATCATGATGCCTACTATAATTGATGTCAAGATGACAAGCCGGAAGGGCAAGATTTTGCTTGACAGACGCACCGCCGTTGCCCTATTCTAGATATCAATATCCAGATATATTTAAGGAGCCGCCACCTTGTTCTCTCGAACGACCGAATATGCTTTGCGGGCAACGGTTTGGCTGGCCCAACGTCATCCGGAACCTCAGACCACTCAAGAGATCGCCGACGTGGCCCAAATCCCCGTCGGATACCTTTCCAAGGTTATGCAGGCGCTCGGGCGGGCGGGACTGGTGCAGGCCAGCCGCGGGCTGCACGGCGGCTTCACGCTGCTGAAAGGCCCGGACCGCGTGACCGTACTCGAGGTGATCAACGCCGTGGACCCCATCCGGCGAATCCGCGAGTGTCCCTTGAAGCTCGCCGCCCACGGCCTGTTCCTCTGCCCGCTGCACCAACGGCTGGACGAGGCGCTCGCGACCATCGAAGGGGCGTTCGGCCAGACGACGCTCGCCGAGTTGATCGGGCCGGACGTCACCGTGCAGCCGCTCTGCAACACGAACTGGAACGCGACGGCCGGAGCCAGATCATGAAGCGCTGGCTGGTAGCGGGACTCCTGCTGGCGGCGGGCTGGCCCGCGAAGGCGCAGGTCGGTTCCTTCATCGCGGATCTCGACGACGAGGCGCTTCTGTATACGGCCCCCGCCGTGCGCGACCCGGTGGCGCTGCTGCAGAAGCGGCTCGATCGCGGCGAGGTAAAACTCGAGTTCACCAGGGACCACGGCTATCTGGAGTCGGTTCTGAAGCTGCTGAATCTCCCGGTTTCCTCGCAGACCCTGGTGTTCTCGAAAACCAGCTTCCAGTTGACGAAGATCTCGCCCGCGACGCCGCGCGCCCTCTACTTCAACGACAACGTCTACCTGGGATTCGTGCAGAACGGCGACGTGATGGAGGCGTCGGCGGTAGACCCCGAGAAGGGCGCCATCTTCTACTCGCTCGATCAGAAGCAGGTCGAGAAGCCCAGGTTCACCCGGCGCGTCGGAGAATGTCTGCAATGCCATGCCTCCCCGAATACACACGGAATCCCGGGGCATCAGGTGCGCTCCGTATATCCGGATAAGGACGGCCAGCCGCTCCTGACGGCGGGCTTCTTCCTGACCGATCACCGCAGCCCGTTCCAGGAGCGCTGGGGCGGTTGGTACGTGACGGGAACGACTGGCCGCGAGGCGCACCTGGGCAACGCGTTCGCGAAGGATCCGAGCAAGCCGGAGCAGCTCAACTCGATCGACGGCTTGAACGTGACCAGCTTGAAGGGCATCGTCAACACCGCTCCCTATTTGAGCCCGCACTCCGACGTTGTGGCGCTCATGGTCCTCGAGCACCAGACCCAGATGCACAACCTGATCACGCGCGTGGGCTATGAGGCGCGGCTGGCGTTGAGCCACCAGAAGATCATGGACGAGGCGCTCGGCCGCGAGCCCGGCGAGTGGTCGGAGACGACGCGGCGGCGCATCGAGCGGCCCACGGAGATCCTGCTGCGTTACACCATCTTCGCCGAAGAGGCGCCGCTCGAGGCGCCTGTGAAGGGAACCTCCCAGTTCCGCCAGGAATTCGAAGCGCTTGGCCCGCAGGACCACCAAGGACGGTCGCTGCGGCAACTGGACCTCCAGAAGCGGATGTTCCGCTACCCGTGCAGTTACCTGATCTATACCGCGGCCTTCGACGCCCTGCCCCGGGAAGTGCAGGACCGCTTCTACCGCCGGCTGTGGGACGTGCTGAGCGGGAAAGACCAGAGCGCGGATTACGCGGCCCTCTCGCCGGCGGACCGCCTGGCGATTCTCGAGATTCTGCGCGACACCAAGCCGGGACTGCCCGCCTACTTCGGCGCCGGCTCCTGATCGATCTCGCGCGCCACGCGGTTCCCGGATTCGAGCGCGCCCTGCATCCACCCCGGCCACGACGAGGTGTGCTCTCCGGCGAAGTGCAGGCGCCCTTCGGGCCGCTTCAGGATCGCCGGCCACGTGGCCATCTCACCCGGCCAAAATTCAATGAAGGCCCCGCGCTCCCAGGGATCCTCTTCCCAGCACTTCGACGTCCCGCCTTCGAAATGGTCCGGCATTTCCGGAAAGACCTTGGCGACCTCGGCGACTGTGGAGCGAAGGCGCTCGGCGGGTGACTGCGCCATCATGCGCTGGGCGTTCGGCCCCCAGGTGTAGGTGTGCAGCAGCCCGCGCGCGTCGGGGTCGAAGCCGGCGCCCGGCCACAGGCGGTCGAACGGCAGGTCGCTCGTGACAAATCCGCTCAGCCCTTGAGACACCCAGAAGCGCTTCCGCGATTGCAGGTAGACGCGCGAGATCGCCGTGTAGTGCGCGCTCTGGATCGCCCGCTGCTTCGCGGCCGGAAGCGCCGGCGTGATCTCGACCTGGCGCAGCACCGTACACGGCAAGGCGCAGACCAGGTAGTCGCCGTCGAGCGTGTGACGCCGCCCGGCCTGTTCGACGGTGACCTGCACGCCGGAGGCGCTCTGGGCGATCCTCACCACCGGCGAGCCGTAGTGCACGCGGCCAGCCAGGCGGGTGGCGAAGGCTTTCGGCAGCAAGTCGTTCCCGCCTCGGATGCGATTCCATTCGCGGGCGCTCGAATCGATCGCTATTTCAGCCAGCAAATGGGCGGCCGACGGCTTCTCGAAGTCGAATCCCAAGGTGAGGAGCGAGACCTCCGCGGCCGAAGCCCCGTGTTCCCGCAATAACGCCGGGAGCGTCGTGCGGTCGTATTCGAGCAGACCCGCAGGTGTCCAGTCGTCCCGGGAGGCGTCCCCGGCTTTGGCCGTCAAGGGCAGCAGGTAGCGCCCCGCCAATTCTCCGAGCCGCCGTAGATCGAGGCGCTGGCCCCCCGCGAAGAAGATTGGGGCGAGCTTAGGATTCAAAAACGGCTCGAGCGCCAGTCCGAACTGCCGGACGTAGCGGTGGGTAAAACCGTGCTGATCGGAGATCCGCACCGCTCCGCACTCCCCGTAGAGTCCGTCGGAGAAGGGTTCGCGCAGCGTCTGGACGCGGCCGCCGGCGCGGGTCTGCGCCTCGAGGATGGTGACCTGGTGTCCGGCCTGCTCCAGTTCGTAGGCGGCGGATAAGCCGGCCAAGCCAGCTCCAACCACGAGGACGCGTTTCGCCGGACCGGCCGCATACGCCGCGCCCGCTGACACGGCGACGCCCCGGAGAAAGCGGCGGCGGGTCAGCATGGAGGGGATGGTAGCACGCGCCTCGCGGACCGCGCGCGCCCGCGGTGACGGTAGCAATCAGGATGCGCCTGGAGCGAAAAGCATGGTTTCATCTTCGCACGGAAGACCGCAAGCCAGAAGAATTGAGGAATAGAGGAATTAAGGGACGCCTGCCTCGTCGCCGCTCCGCTCGCCTGCATCCGGCCTGGCCTCGGCCGGCGTTTGGCGCTGGCCGGCAGTTCAGGCCAAGTTGTAGGCGTCGGATAACCGACACCTCGAAACACGGCTTTAGCCGAGACCGAAAGAACTTGACGCGGGCAGGCGATTCTGGAGTAAAATCTACAAAGTTCGGTAAAATCCAAAACGGAGATCCCCCATGAAAATGCTTCGCGCTCTATTCTTGCTCTGCCTTCTAACCCTGGCCGCCGGCGCCGCCTTCGCCCAACCCAGTGTCGCCTTGATCGTCAATGCGGCCAGCAGCATCCGACCCGGGCTTCCCAATGCGGGGATCGCCGAGGGCGCCATTTTCAGTATTTACGGATCCAACCTCGGTCCCCCAGTGGGCGTACCGGCCGCCTCTTTCCCACTTAAGACGGACTTCCAAGGCACCTCGGTGAAGGTGACGGTGGGCAGCACGACAGTGAGCGCTATCTTATTCTTCACGCGGGCCGACCAGGTGAACGCCGGTCTGCCTTCCACCACGCCGGTCGGGACCGGAACACTGACCGTGACCTATAACGGGCAAACCAGCCCGGCGGTGCCGATTGCAGTGGAAAAGAGCAACATCGGCCTGTTTACTGTGAACTCGCAAGGAACCGGCGACGGCATCGTAACCCTTGCGGATTACAGCCTGGTCACGGCCAGCCACGCCGCCAACCCCGGCGAAATCGTCATTCTGTGGACCACCGGGCTGGGGCCGGTGAGCTATGACGAGACCATAGCCGCGGCGGGCGGCGACCAGACCAGCGTGCCTCTGGAGGTCTTCATCGGTGGCAAATCCGCGAACGTGCTCTACCGGGGCCGGAATACCTGCTGCTCGTCGCTCGATCAGATCAATGTGAAGATCCCGCAGGACGTCAGCGGTTGCGTCGTGCCGCTCACTCTGAAGATCGGCAACCTCGTAAGCAACACCGTGACGATGGCCGTGGCCGCCAGCGGCCGGCAGTGCACGCCGACCAATACGGCTATACCGCAGTCTCTCTACGCGCAGCTCCTGGCCAAGGGATCCTATTCCGCGGGGGGCGTCACGCTGTCGCGAACGACGAGCATCTCGACCACACCCGCCATCCCGCCCCTGCCGGCCACCACCACCACGACCAAGACCGACGGTGGCGGGGCCTCGTTCGTCAAGGTCAGCGGGAATCTGTCGGGCTTGTTCAACGCGCAAATCGACCGGACCGTTTACGGCTCGTGTGTGGTCACTACCTTCTCAGGGCAGGCCTCCAATCCGCTAAGCGGGCTCACGTTGCAGAGTTTGGATGCCGGCGCCTCGATCGGCGTGAGCGGCCCGAACGGCAACAAGACGCTGGTGAAACAAACCGCCGGTGGCTTTACGATCTATTCCGCCACGCTGGGAAACGCCACGCCGGGCAACTACCTGGACCCCGGACGGTACACGATTACCGGGCCGGGAGGGCCCGACGTCGGGAGCTTCACGGCTCAGCTCACGTTGCCGCAAGACCTGGTGTGGACCAACCAGGCCAGCATCACGACCGTCAACCGGGCCAGTGGCGTGACCCTCACCTGGTCGGGCGGAGATCCGGCCGGATACGTCACGATCTCCGGAACGAGCTTCGTACTCCTGCCCGGCGGCAACTCGGCGGTGGGAGCGACATTCACGTGCACGGCGAAGACCAGCGACGGCAGTTTCACGGTGCCTCCGGTGGTGCTGCTGGCGCTTCCGGCCAGCGGATCCATCAGTGCCGGCCCGGTGTCCATACCCTTGCCGGGAGCGCTGAGCCTCTCCGGCGTCTCGGCGTTTGCGCCTTTTCAAGCGCCGGGCGTCGATCTGGCTGCTGCTTACAGCCTCGTGACCACTACCGAGACCGTGCCGTATCAGTAGGCGCTACGGCACGCGCCGTTACGAAATAATGCCTTTGCGGACCGCGTAGAGCACCAGCTCGGCGGAACTGTGCAGCTTCAGCTTCTGCAGGATGCGGCCCCGGTGGGTCTCCACCGTGTAGAGGCTGAGGTTGAGCAGGGTCGCGACGTCCTTGTTGGTTTTACCCTCGGCGAGGAGCTGCAGGATCTCCCGT
Organism: Terriglobia bacterium; assembly: GCA_041482115.1. Lineage (GTDB taxonomy): Bacteria > Acidobacteriota > Terriglobia > Bryobacterales > JACQDG01 > JBGPDC01. The sequence goes on from JBGPDC010000002.1 coordinate 72,626, forward strand.
TCGCGGGCGGTGAGGAGTTCGTAGCTATCCTCGCCGCCCTTCTGCTCGAGCAGCCGCACGTAGTCTTCCGCCAGAATGCGGCTGATCCGGGGACTGAAGAAGGACTTGCCCTGCGAGACCGCCTGGATGGCCAGGAGAAGGTCCGCCTCGGCGGAATCTTTCAGCAGATAGGCGCGCGCGCCGGCCTTCATGGCGCGCATCACGTAGCTCTCGTCGGCATGCATGCTGAGGATGACGACCGCGGCCGCCGGGGACCGCTCCAAAATCAGGCGCGCGGCCTCTATCCCGTTCAGGTTGGGCATGCCGATATCCATGACCACCACGTCGGGACTGAGCGAGCCGGCCAGCTCGACGGCGTGACGGCCGTCGGCGGCTTCCGCCACTACTTCCAGGTCCGGCTGGCGCTCGAGCAGGGAGCGCAAACCGGCGCGCATGACGGTGTGGTCATCCGCCAGCAGGACCCGGATCTTTTTCATACCGCGGCCGAAAGGGCCTCCGGCGCGGCGCGGACCAACGGCAGCTCGACGCGCAGGAGGGCGCCATGTCCCGGCTGCGAATCGACCTCGAAGACGCCCCGCAGGCGCGAGATCCGCTCGGACATGCCGATCAATCCCAGACCGCGCACGCGCCCCGCGTCGAAGCCCTTCCCATCGTCCTGAATGGTGAGGAGCAGGCGCTCCGGCTCCTGGCGCACCACGATGCGCACGCGGCGCGCCTGGGCATGGCGGCTGGAGTTGTGCAAGGCCTCCTGCACGACGCGGTAAACGCAGGTCTTGTAGTCCTCCGGCAGGCTTTCCAAAACGTTCTCCTCCACCACCTCCACGAGCATGCCGGTGCGCTTGGTGACTTCGCGGGCCTGCCACTCGAGCGCCGGCACCAGGCCCAGGTCGTCGAGCATCGAAGGACGGAGCAGCAGCGAAATGTTCCGGACGACGTTGAGAAGCTCCTGCAGACGCCGCCGGAACTCGTCGCCGCCTCCCGAAGTCGCCAGGTGTCGGGCATCCATAAGGAGAGCGCTCAAAGACTGGGCCACCTCGTCGTGCAGCTCGCGGGAAATCGCGCGGCGCTCCTGTTCCTGCGCGTCGACCAGCCGCGCCGAGAGTTCCTTCAGCTCCTGGTGGGCGCGCAGGCTTTCGCGGTAGCGCTGCTCCACGCTGCTCTCGAGCCGCAGAATATAGCCGACGCTGAGCAGGGCTACCACCAATCCCAGGCCGAGGCCGGCCGCGGTCATCAACTGCAGCCGCCGGGCAAATTGAGCGAACACCTCGCTGACCTTCCGCTCGCCTTCATTCAGCGCCCGCTCATTCACCGCGGCGATGTCGCGGGCGATGTTCAGCATCGTGGCGCGGCGGGGAAACAACTGCTGGCGGAGGAACCAGTAACCCTGCTCGCGCTTAGTCTGGGAGTCCCATCCCAGCGCGGGATCGATGACCCACCAGTAGGTTTCGAGCTCGGAGCTGAGCTCCTGAAAGAACTTTCTCTCTTCCGGCCGCACTAGGCGGGCATAGGCCTCGAGCGCAGCGTCCATCTCTTGATGCGTGGTCCGCAGCTCGGCGCGGAGGGCTTGGGCGGCGCTTTGTCCCGGCTCAAACAGGACGTAGTCGCGCACCGCGCTGCCCGACTGATAGAGCCCGGTGCGGATCTTCTCGAGGGTGCGCTCGCGGACGAGGAAATCGCGGTGAATCTCGGAGTTGGAGGCCTGCGTCTGGCGCAACACGCGCAGGGAGTCGAGGCCCACCGCCGCCATGAGCGCCAGCAACCCGCCGAAACCGGCCGCCAGCGCGAGGCGCGTGCCGAAACGCACGGTCCACGGAGCCGGTGCAGGTGTTATCCCGCCAGGCAACTCTTCCACCATCACAGGGCCGCTCCGACCTCCAGTCTAGCTAAAGAGTACGCCGCCGGACTACCGGGTTTTCCCTTTCCCGAATACCGCCCAGGAGGTATCTGTATCGGCCCGGCCGGAACGCTAAACTTGATGGCAGCATGAAAGAAAACGTCCCTTATGTAGTCTTCACCGACCTGGACGGTACCTTGCTCGACCGCGAGTCGTACTCGTACCAAGCCGCCAAACCCGCTTTGCAAGCGTTGCGGCGGCACCGGGTTCCGCTGGTGTTTTGCACCAGCAAGACGCGCGCCGAGGTGGAGGTGGCGCGCCAGGATTTCGGCAATGAAGCGCCCTTCATCGTGGAAAATGGGGCGGCCATCTTCATTCCACGGGGGTATTTCAAGTCGCCGGCGGCCTCTGCGGTCGCCTCTGCGAAAAGTCGAGAAAAGTACGAACTCATCCGGCTGGGCGTACCCTACCCGCAGGTCGTGGCCGCCTTGCGCCGCGCCTCCGCCCACAGCGGCTGCCAGGTGCGGGGCTTCCATGAGATGACCGCCGCGGAGGTCGCCGAGCTCTCCGGATTGACCCTCGCGAAAGCTCGCCTCGCCAAACGCCGGGAGTACGATGAGCCGTTCCTGTTGCAGAGCGAGAGTCCGGTGGAGATCGGAGGCCTGCTCAACCGTATTGAAGAGGAAGGCTTCACGTGGACCCGCGGCGGGCGCTTTTACCATATCCGGGGCCATCACAACAAAGGCCAGGCGGCCCGCCTCCTGATCACCCTGTTTCGCCGCTCGAGGCCGGAGGTCATCACGGTGGGGGCGGGCGATGGTCCCAATGACATCTCACTCCTCGAGGCGGTAGATCTGCCCATCTGGCTTCCGGCCCGCGACAGCAGCCTGCGGCCGGGTTCGTCCGTCGCCGCGAGACTCGCTCCGCAGGAGGGCCCGCGCGGGTGGAATGAGGCGATTCTTCAAGTGCTGAACGGCGAGCGCCCGCTGACCCGCGCGACCCAGTAGCTGCATTCCTACAGGTGTTCCATCCGCTCCAACTCCCGGTCGCCGCCGAGGAAGGCCGCCCGCTGGTCGAGCCACTGTTCGACACGCTTGCGGCTACCGAGTCCCACCGCCAGGGCGATGGCCAGCACGGTCCCGGATAAGAGGATGACGAAAGCGGCGAGGATCGCCGTGCGGGCCACCTCCAGTTGTTCGGCGGCCGCGACGACGGTCAGCAGGCCCACCCCGACCCGCACGCCGCCGGCGAGCGTGCGCGCGAAGCCGATGCCCTCGTTGACGGCCCAGATCAGGGTGCCCCGGGCCAGGAAGCGGCCCAGCAGCAGGCCCACGATCATCACGACGCCGGTCGTCACGAGGCGCGGAAAATAGAGGAAGGCCCCGGTCACCAGGCGGGTTCCGATCTCGGTGTTGAGCGCGTTGATGCCCATCAGGAGCGCGCAACCGAAGATCAGCCAGAAGGCGGAGCGGGCTACCAGTTGAGCGCCGCCGCCTCCGCTGTAGCGGTCGACCATCGTGGCCACGCCCCAGCGATGCAGCCAGGAATCCAGCCGGACGCTCATCCGCCGGAGCATCCACTGCACCAGCCCGGCCACGATCCCGCCGGCCGCCAGGATCAGCAGCATGGCCAGCAGGTTCGGCAATAGCCGTGCGATTTGCACGGCCAGCTTGAGCCAGGAATCGCGCACGATTTGTGCCAATAACTCCAACATAACGGCCTCCTTCGGGGCGGCCGGCCTCAGGCGGCGCTGGGCCGGGGAACTTGCACCGCTACGGCAGCCTCTTGCACGGCGGGCGTTTCCGCCACGCCCTTCCACTGCTCGATCAGGTACGGTTTCGACTGCTCGTAGAGCAGACAAAGTTCTTCGATTTTGGCTTCTACTTCACCGGCCAGGCTCTCCCGCGTGTCCGCCACAAAAGAAGCGACGCGGCCCATATAGATCGGGGTGAGCGAGCGCAGCAGGTGATCGTGGTGAATGCGGCGCCAATGGAAGGCGGCCGCGAAATCGTAGACCACGCGGACCCACAGCTCGTCGGGCATATGGAACTCCGCGGACGGCGCCTGGCCCAGGCGGCACAACTCGCGCACCGTATCCGCGTGCAACGCCTGTTCCCACACTTCGCCCAGGTCCTGCAGTCCTTGCCGGAAATGCTGGATCATCCGCTCCAGATTGACGGGGACCGGCTCCAGGCCCACATCGAACCGAAAACCAAAAACCGGAATGTCGCGGCTGCCCTCTAGCGGAATCCACACGTCAGTGTGAGTCTCCATCAGCCCGAATACGGAGCCGACTACCTGCGTGAGCATGGCGCTGAGATCGCTGCCGGGATCCTTGGCGTCGTGGATCTTGGCCCCCAGAAAGCTCTGGCACACGCGGAAGCCACCACACAGGGCCGTGGTGGTCATCCAGATGTCGACGCCGTAGCGGGCGACGTCGGTCTCCCAGACGTCCTGCGCGAGGTAGTGGCTGGCGAGCCGGCCCGAGAATCCGAAGTCGCCGCCGATGGGCTGGCGCACGCGCTGTCCATAGAGGGCGCGGGTCATGGGATAGACGATCGAATTGGTGATGGTGCCGTCATACTTGTGGCGCAGATAATAAGGCGCCACGTAGTCGTAGCCGGCGTAGATCAACGGGCGCAGCAACAGCTCGACCCATTCCGGCGTGATGCTGCGGAGGTCGGAATCGACCACCGCGCAAGCCTTGGCCTCCAGCACCTCGGCGATCCGGAAGATCGCCCGGAAGGCGCTGCCCTTACCGGGAATCCCGTGATACGGGGTCACCAGGCGATGCACCGGCGGCAGCTCCGGCGAAACCATGAGCAGGTGGCCCTCCTCGACGCGAGCCCTCAGCACGGCGTCCTGCGTGCCGTCGGTCGACCCGCCATCGGAATTGACAATGACGGCTCGGGAACTGGGGAAGTACTTCTGCAAGCCGATCTCGACCGCCTGAACGACGTGCCGGATGGTGCGGGCGTTGTTAAAGCTGGGCACGCCCACGACAATGTCGGCGTGCTTCAGGTCCTGGACCTGAGTCAACGTTTCCGGCCCCAGGATCTCCTTCAGCATCCGAATCTCCGCCGCGGTCAGGCGGCTTGGAACACCGGCACGCGGGCATCCAACTCGACGGCCTCCACCAGCGCGTCGAGGAAATCCGGTATGGCGGCAGACACCCGGCTCCAACTGGGAATCAGGGGCTGGCCCAAGGGATCCTCCAGGTAGCTGGCGCTCGCCATCCGCAGGCTCGACGCGAAGGCGGCGACGGCGCGTTCCTCGGCGTGGCGATCGAATTCCAGGCCATTCAGCCGGGCATCCGCGTAGTAGCGGTCGATGGTGTCTTCCGCCATCCGCACGTAGTGGACTTGCAGCGTCCGCAACGCCCCGTCGTTAAAGACCACGCCTTCGGAAGCGAGGGTCCGAAACAGCGTCTTGGCAATGTCGCCGCTCATCCGCATCAGGCCTTGCGTGGGATCGTCCTCCGACAGGCACTGATGCTTGTGTTCGTAGTTGTCGCTCAGATCGACCTGGCACACGCGCTTGACGGACCGGTTGCGAAAGACCTCCGCCAGCACGCCGACCTCCAGGCCCCAATCGCCCGGAATCCGGTTGGCGCGGGCCAGGTCGGCCGCCATGGCGAACTCGCCCGAGAGCGGATACCGGAAGCTGTCCAGGTACCGCAGAAACGACTGCCCGGGCGTCAGGCTCAGCAAACACCTCACCAGCGGCGTGACGAACAGCCGCGTGACCCGGCCATGTAAGCGATCCGTGACCCGGGCGTAATAACCCTTGCAGAATTCGAACCCCAGATTGGGGTTGGCCACCGGATAACACAGGCGGGCCAGCAGGCGGCGGTCATAACTCAAGATGTCGCAATCGTGCAGCGCGATCAGGTCGCTCATGCCGCTGGCCAGCACGTACCCGTAAGCCATCCAGCAGGAGCGCCCCTTGCCATCCTGGCCGACCGATAGGCCGGCGTCGTCGAGGGTGCGATAGAGCGACTGCACGCGCGGGCCGGAGTTCCAGATGAAGGTCACTGGATGGGGAAAGTCATCAAAGAAACGGCGCGCCGCGTCAAACTGGTCTTCATTGGCCCGGGCGAGAGCCACGACGATCTGCCGCAGGTACCGGACCTGGGCCAGCTCGGCGCGGATCCGCTCCATGGCTTCCCCTTCGAATTCCGAATAGAGCGCGGGCAAGACGAGGGCGATCGGACGGCTCTTGGTGAGAAGCTGAAGCTCCGCTTCGAGCCGTTCGAGCCCATCCTGATCGAGCGAGTGCAGAGTAGTTACTTCTCCGGTCTGGTAGAAATCGGACATGCGCTCCTCTCCTTATCGCCTGTCTGCTTCCCTCCCTAGATTAGGCCGCAGCGCAGCGGGAGAAAATACCCTCTGGGGGGTATTTGGGAACCGTGAGACTGACTACAGAAGGCGCACGAGAGGTGTGTGAATTCTCACCCACACCGGCGGACGAGAAACGGAAACGGACACCACGCCCCCTGTCTCTGGGAGCGTGGTGCGTTCTGTGGAGCGCGGGTAAGCAATCAGAAGGTGATCTTGAGGCCTAACTGGATCGAGCGCGGTCCGGTGCCACCGATGCTTTGATTCGCAACCAGACCGGAGAGGGTGCCGGTGATCTTGCCGAAGTTCACATCCCCCACCGTAACGTTGGGGGCGGCGAAGGCCGGAGTGTTGGTGACGTTGAGGCTCTCGGCGCGGAACTCACCCTTGATCCGCTCGGTGATCTGGAACTTGCGGAACAGCGAAAGGTCCAAATCGCCCAGCCCGGGGCCGGAGAGGTTATTCCGCCCCATGTTTCCGAAATGGGGCGTCTTGCCATCTGCGCCGACGGGCTGGCTGAAGCTCGAAGTGTCGAACCACAAAGCGGAGCCGCCCGGTCCGGCGACGCCATGTTGGAGGTTGATCGGGCCGGTCATGTCAGGCGTGAGGGTGGTGCCGGGCGTATTGGGGCTGACCGTGGTGAGGAACGATAGAGGCCTTCCGGACATCAGGTTGAACACGCCGTTCACCTGCCAGTCACCCAGGAGCCAGCGGCCGACGCCGCCTTGCACCCAGCGCCGATTCTTGCCGAACGGCAGCTCGTATAAGTAGCTCTGGACCAAGGTGTGAGTGCGGTCGAAATCCAGGGGGGCGTAATTGCGGCCCGGCTGGAGGTAGTTCCAGAGGCCGCCGCTCTCGGAGTTGTAGCCCAGCGCCTTTCCGTACGTGTACGCCGTAGTCATCAGGAACCCGCCGCTGAAACGCCGGTCGATCTTGACCTGGAGGCTGTTGTAGTTGTTGCTGTACCCGGCGTAGCGGAGCAGCACGTCGGCATTCTTCCCGAATTGCTGATACAGCGGACGACCGGCGGCGCCGGAATTGAAAATCATCGAAGCGTTCACGTTGTAAGCTACCGGCGCGCGAACCGTGTGGTTGGCGACATACGCCGCCTCCACGGTGAAATTCTTCGGCAACTGCCGCTGGACCGCCAGGTTCCAAGCCTCGATATAACCTTCGCGATAGTCAAGGGGAACCGAGCTATTGATGTTCTGCGCCAGTAAGTAGGGCGTGTTGGCGGGGATGATCCCGTTCGGCGGGATTACAGCGGGCTGCGGCGCGGGAAAGCCGGTGCTCATCGAGCCGTAAACACCGGGAGTGCTCTGCGCCTGGGCGAACGAATTCAGGGCAATATAGGCGTTGCTTTGTTTCACCGGGAAGTTGTCCCAGGCGTACTTGTTGTCGGGGAACGGGACCCAACTGATGCCGAACCCGCCGCGCACCACCGTCTTGGGGTCAATCCGGTAGGCGAAACCGAGGCGCGGGGCGAACCCCTTGTAATACGTCTGGCGCCCCAGGTTCATCGGATTGTTGCCGATGCCCGCCACGACCAGGGTGTTGGTCGTGGGATCGTAATTGGAGAAACCGCCCGGCAGGCGCGGTGTCGCCGGCGGATAGAAATCGTGCCGCAAACCGATGTCCACGGTAAGCTTCGGAGAGACCTGCCACTTGTCCTGAACGTAGGTGAACAGCATGACAGCGCGATAGGCCGGAAAAGCCACCGCCAGATCACGCCGGAGTTGGTAGGGCACATCCAGCAGGAAGCTGGACAGCGCGTTGGCCTGGTCGAGGACGGCCGAGCCGGGGATGGCCGTCTGCTGGTCGCGGAACTGATACTCGCCGCGCGGACC
>JBGPDC010000003.1:0-69235 GCA_041482115.1 Terriglobia bacterium
GGCCGAGCCGCAGCACAGGTCTGAAAGCGGCAGCTCGCGGAACTTCAGCCCCGGCACGGCTTCGAGCAACTGACGCGGCTGCACGCGGACCCGTTGGCCGTGCGCCAGGTGGCAGGAATCCTGGTACGTGGCGGTGATGGGGAGATTACCCAGTCCTTCGCGGTTGAGACCGATGGCGGCGAGGAATTCGTTGACGTCCTTCACGCGCGCCGAGAAGGCCTTGGCGCGCTCGGCGTAGGCCGGGTCGTGCTCGAGCAGCTCGCCGTACTCCTTCAGCGTCGAGCCGCAGCCGGCGGCGTTGGTGATGATGGCGTCGTAGCCGCCCGCCTCAAACGCGTCAATGTTGCGGCGGGCGAGGGTGCGGGCGAGGTCGCGTAATCCGGCGTGGACGTGCAGCGCGCCGCAGCAGCCCTGCGCGGCCGGCAGGTGGACTTCGCAACCATTGTGCTGCAAGACGCGTACGGTAGCCTCGTTCAGGCGCGAGAAGGACACGTTCGCGAGGCAGCCGGCTACCATCGCCACGCGCTGGCGCGGTTCCCCGCTCGCGGGAAAGGTCTTGCCGATCTGATCGAAGAAGAACGGCTTCTCGGCTGGAGGCATGAGGCGCTCGAGCTGCTCCAGGCGTCCGAACACTTTGAGGAAGCGCGTGCGGCGCACGAGTTGCTGCAGTCCGCTCGCCTGGTAAAAGGACGTGAGGTGGCCGGCGACCTTCATCAGCACCGGCGAGGGCAGCAGCTTTTCGTAAACCAGCCAGCGGGTGAGCTGCTCGAGCACGGGGCGCGGCCGGACCTGCTCCAGGTGCGCCCGCGCCGCCTCGACCAGCTTGCCGTACTCGACCCCCGAAGGGCAGGCCGTCTCGCAGGCCCGGCAGGCCAAGCAAAGATCGATGTGCTCCTGATAGCTTTCTGAAACCGGCAGGCGGCCCTCGGCGACCTGCACCATCTGGTAGATCCGCCCGCGAGGCGAATCCATCTCGACGCCTAGCTCGCGGTAGGTAGGGCAGGCGTTGAGACAGAGTCCGCAGTGGACGCAGCGATCGAGGTCGATCTGCTGCGGGCGATCGAGCCGCAGAATTTCTTCAGAGACGGTTGTAGAGCCGGCCATGGTTTAAGAGATTCTCGGGGTCGAGGGTGCGCTTGATCCGGGCCATCATCTCGAGTTCCGGCCCCGGATCGGCCCACAGGTCCAGGCGCTTCTTATCTTCCGGTGAAGACGATTCTATCACGGCGTAGAGACCGGCAGCCCGCGCGCGGGCGGCGAGGTCCAGTTGGCCGGAGGGGCAGCGCACGTAAACCACTCCATTGCCGGCCCGCGCCACGGCCGCGAGCGAGCCGGCGAGCGAAAAGCACTCGCCGAGCCGCGCGAGCGTCGTCGAGAGCCGCAGCACCGCGGCGCCGTCCTCGGGGGCGGGGAAGTCGCGGACGCCGCGCCACGCGCGCGGCGCCTGCTCCACGTCGAGGACCGCGAATTCCCCGCCGTCGCGCGCGATGTTTTTCAGCTCGCGTTCGTAGCGGGACATGACCGCCTCGATGCCGCCCGCTTCGACCAGCAGCACCCAGCGGGCGGGCAGTCCGTCGCCCAGGTGGGGGACGGCCGCCGGGTTCACCAGGTCAAGCGCGGCCGGCTGCAGGACGCTGCGCAGGATGGCGTCGCGCGCCTTCAAGGCCGCTTCGAGCGAGTCGTAAATGAGGGCGAAGGTCTTCTCTTGGGGAGGGCGCGGGATGACCTTGAAGTTGATACGCGCGATGGCGGCGAGCGTCCCGAAAGAGCCGATCAGGAGCTTGGCCATATCGAGTCCGGCGACGTTCTTCACAACCATCCCGCCGGAGCGGACTTCCTCGCCGGCCAGGGTGACGAAGGTCATGCCGATGACGAGATCGCGGGCGGAGCCGTAAAGGCGGCGGCGCGGACCGCAGCAGTTGGCCGCCACGACGCCACCAATCGTCGCATCGCCGGCGCGCGGCGGGTCGAGCGGCAGCATCTGGTTGTGGCCGGCCAGGAGGTCCTGGAGCGCCTGGCAGCCGAGGCCCGGCTCCACGCTGATCGTCAGATCGCTCGGCTCGTACTCGACCACGCGGCTGAGCCGGGCCGTCGAAAGCACCACGCCGGCCGGCTCGATCGTGCCGCCCATGGCACGCTTGGTGAACCGCCCGCCGATCTCGACCTTGGTATGCCCGGCGCCGCAGCGGCCGAGAATCTCTTTCAACTCGGCGGCATCGCCGGGTTCGAGTGGCGTCATTTCATTCCACGGTGAAGGTGTGGCGGCTTTCGTGGCTCTGGCTGCCGATCTCGTCCTTCGTCTTCAACACGATCGTATACTGACCGGCCGGGGACTGCGCGAGGTTGAGGCTGAAGACGGCGTGCACATAGCGCCGCGGGTAAAACGACGTGCCCTCTTCGCGGGCGGGCTCGGGCTGCTCGTAAATGACTTTGCCTTCCGAATTGAGCACCGCCAGGTTATACAAAACCGCGACGCGGTGCTTCTCGCCCGGCTTGTAGCCCGTGAGGTCGAACGCCGCCCACAGCACATCCCCCGCACGGAACGCCGGGGTGGGGAGCGGATCGCCGTCCTCCTGGCGCGAGAAAGCGAAGTTGCGCACCACGAGCGTGTCGCTCGGCGGCACGTCGCGGCCGCGCACGGGAAAGATCAGCTCCTGGCTGGTCTGCGCCTTGCCGAGATCGTCGGTCACCCGCATGATGAACTTGTACGTACCGGAATCGACAAACGGCGGCAGGCTGGCTGAAAAACGGACGCGCGGCATCCACTTGGCATCTTGCGGGGAGAGCTCCGTATCGACGCGGCCCTCCAGGGCCTCGACGAACGGGAGGCCCTTGGGGTCGAGCGCCTCGATGCGGTACCCGAGCTTGACTTTGTAGTTGCGGTCCTCGGTGAAGCCCTGGACATGGAAGGCCAGATAGAGCGTCTCGCCCGGCGTGAAGACGGTGCCGGCCGGGGCTGCGAAGCCGTCCTCGGCCTCGAGCAGCGCCGCGTTCACGATGGCGAGCTTGCGCTGCTGGGCCGCGAGCGGGAGCACCAGGAGTAACCCCAGCCCGGCCGCTTTAAACCGCCAGGTGCGTGGGCAGAGACGCATTTTCTTTCATTCGGACTTGCGTAGTCCGGCCTTCGCCGAATTCGTAGATCTCACACGCGGCCGCCGCGACGCCCCGGCGGACCATGCCGGGAATATCGAGCTTCTCTTCAGCGCGGTCGAGCTCTTCGGGGCGGGCGTGCAGGCTGGGATGCCGCGGCATGAAGGCCGGGCAGCAATCGCTGAAGCGCTCGCTCGACGTTTCGTAGGTGCCGATCTTCCGCGCCAGGTTGATGATGTCCTGCTTGTCGTAGCCCACCAGCGGGCGATAGACCGGCAGGCGCGCGACGGCGCCCACGGCGTTCATGTTGTGCAGCGTCTGCGAGGCCACCTGGGCCAGGCAGTCGCCGGTGACCATCCCGAGCGCGTGACGGTGGCGGGCGAGCGACTCGGCGATGCGCAGCATCAGCCGCCGGTAGAGCAGGATGCGGTAGGGCTCGGGCGAGCCCAGCAGAATCTCGCGCTGCAATTCGTAAAACGGGACGAGGTAAAGCCGCGCCGCGCCCTGGTAAGGCGTCAGGATCTGGACGAGCTCGCGCGCCACCGGCTCGCTCGCCTCGCCGACCCGCGCAGCGACGCCGTGGAAATGCACGAAGATCAGGCGGGCCCCGCGCCGCATCATGAGGTAGGCCGCGACCGCCGAGTCGTAGCCGCCCGAGAGCAGGCAGGCCAGCTTGCCGGCCGTGTTGGCAGGCATCCCGCCCGGGCCGGGGATCTTCTCGGAGTAGACCAGCGCGCGGTGGTGCGTGAATTCGAGGCGGCAAGTGACTTCGGGATTCCCGAGATCGACTTTAAAGGGGCGTCCTGCGGCCGTGGCGTAATCGAGCAGCAGACTCCCGACCTCGCGCTCGGCATCGCTCGAGCGGAAGGGCAGCGTCTTGTCGGCGCGGCGGGCGCGGACGGCAAAAGTCTGAAACGACTGGCGAGCCAGTTGCGTCCAGGCGGTGCGGGCGACGGTCTCGATCTCGCGGGTCGTCTCCTCGGCGACCGAGTAGTAGGCGATACCGAAAACGCGCTGGAGCCGCTCGACGGCCGGGGCGATGAACTGGCCGTCTTCGAGCGACACCAGGATGCGGCCGTCCTCGAGGGTGACGCGCAGCTTTCCCAGCCCGTCCAAGTGCAGGCGGATGGCGTCGGTCAGCTTCTGGATGAAAAAGTTCCGGTTGCGACCCTTCAACCAAAGCTCGTGATAGTGGAGCACCAGCACCGGCATGTCAGTCTCATTATAGCGGTGAGGATTGGCTGCCGGTTCGTCCGCGTGGGAGATGCCAGGGCGAGGAAATGGCGGTGGTTGAGGCTGACAGCCTTTGGCGAAAAATAAGTCCTGCAGATTTGCAGGACTTTTCGGCGTAGCAGAATCAACGACTTCCCGCGGGCGCCACCTTAAGGAACCGTTGTTTTGCCTCGGGCTGCTAAGCGATAGAATAAGGGGATGAAGGCTTGGCGTGACCGCATCTCGATCGATCCCCGCGTGTGCTATGGAAAGGCGTGCATTCGCGGGACCCGCATCATGGTTTCGGTGATCCTTGACAACATCGCGGCGGGGGTGTCCAGGGAAGACATTCTCACAAGCTACCCCACCTTGCAGGCCACCGACATCGACGCGGCCTTGTCGTATGCTGCGGAACTGGCTCGCGAGACCACTACGACGCTGCCTTTGGAAGTGGGTGGGTGAGGTTCAAGGTCGACGAGAACCTCCCGCAAGAAATCGCAGAACTCTTTCACACGGCGGGATTCGATGCCGACACGGTCGTCAATGAGGGCCTGAAGGGGGCGGGCGATGACGTGATCGCGAAGGCAATACAGTCAGAGCGACGTGCCCTGGTCACGCTTGACACAGACTTCGGAAACATCCGGGCATATCCACCGGAGGATTATTGGGGTGTGATTGTCCTGCGTCCGGCTTACCAGGACCAGAGGACGGCTCGCGGCCGGCTTACTCGTCTAGTGCCGGTGCTGCGCGAGCGCACCCCGGAGCACGAACTGTGGATCGTGGAACACGACCGCATTCGCTTCCGCCGCCGTGAGAATTGACCCCGCTGAATTATAATAGCTTCGAGATTCCGGCCCCGGAAGTGCTGCAGGAGGCCGGTCAGGGGTGGTCTGCGAGTGAACTCGATTCTGGTCATCGACGACGACGAAACGGTGCGTGAAACCATCGGGGTGCTGCTCGAGCAGGAGGGGTTTCGCGTACACCTCTCAGGCGACGGCCGGCAGGGGTTCGAGCAGGCCGTGACCCTCAAGCCGGACCTGATCATCGTCGATCTGCGGCTGCCCGGCATGAGCGGCATGGAGATCTGCAAGCAGGTGCGGGCGTCGAACCTGAGCACGCCGATCCTGGTGCTCAGCGCGGTCGGAGACGAGATCGACAAGGTGCTGCTGCTCGAGATCGGGGCTGACGATTACGTGGTGAAGCCCTTCGGCCCGCGCGAATTGCTGGCGCGGATACGGGCGCTGCTGCGGCGCACGGCGGGCGACACCAAGAAGGTCCTGCATTTTGGCGACGTCGAAGTCGATTTCGATCGCCGCGTGGTCTCACGTAAGGGCCAGGCCGTGAAGTTCACGCCGTCGGAATACAACCTGCTGGTGTATTTCTTGCAAAACCCGGATCGCCCGCTGACCCGCGATATGATCCTGAATGCCGTGTGGGGCTATGACTCGTCACCCAATACGCGCACCGTGGACATTCACGTGGTCAAGCTGCGCCAGAAGCTCGAACCGGACCCCAACGTGCCGCGCCACTTCACCACGCTGCACGGCGTGGGCTACCGGTTCTTGCTGTGAGGTGCAGGTTTTACAAGTAGTTAACACCAGCTGGCTCGCGCGCGGGCCGCGGCCCTATCGACAATTAAAGTGACTATGTCGCGAAGGATTCTTATTGTTGAAGACGCCGATACGGCCGCCACGACGCTTGAGATCGCGCTGACCGGCATTCCGGGCGTGCAGGTGGACCGGGTCCGGGACGGGTTGCGCGCGCTCGAATACCTGGCCCCGGAGAGCGGGCACATCGTCGATCTGGTCATCACCGACCTGGACATGCCGTTCCTCGATGGCTATGAGCTGATCGGGCGGCTGCGGGGACAGCCGCAGTTCGCGCGGCTGCCGATTCTCGTGGTGAGCGGCGGCGGCGACCCGCAAACGGGAGAGCGCGTGCTGCGCCTGGGCGCCAACGCCTATTTTCCCAAGCCGTGGTCGCCGCTCGCGATGCGGCGAACCGTAGAGGACATTCTGAAACCGTAGCTGCGAGTTACGAAGAGGCGTCTTATGACATTCCGCTGCGAGCGACTGAGCCGGCTGCTGGTGTCGGCGGCCCTGGCGCTGGTTCCGGCCGGCGCGCAGACCGCATCGTCCCTCGAGGCGCTAAGCGAGCGCCTGGGGCAACTGGAGCGCCAGAATGGGGAGTTGCAGGAGCAGGTCCGGCTGCTGCGCCAGCAAGTGGACCAGCTTCGCCAGGCGGCGCCGGCGACCGAGAGCGAGCGGCTCACGGCTGTGGAGGAGCGGGTGCAGGTTCAGGAGGGACGCCTCGCCGAGCAGGACCAGGTGAAGGTCGAGACCGCCCAGCGGGTGCCGGTGCGGCTGACGGGCATGGCGCTGTTCAATCTGTTCACCAACGGGCAACACAGCGGCGGCGGCGACAACCCCACCATCGCGGCGATCAATCCCGCCCCGCGCAGCGCCGGCGGCACCTTCCGGCAGAGCGTCATCGGTCTCGACTTCAATGGTCCCCAGGGCGTGCTGGGGGGCCACTTCCGCGGACAAGTTATGCTGGATCTGTTTTCGGGTAGCGGCGACCAGTTGAACCAGCAGGTGCGGCTGCGGACGGCTTTCATCGAAGGCCAATGGCAAAGCTGGGGGCTGCTGGTGGGGCAGGATAAGCCGATCATGGCGCCGCGGGAGCCGAATTCGCTGGCCCAGGTGGGCGTCTCGCCGTTGACCGCGGCAGGCAATCTCTGGCGCTGGCGCCCGCAGGTGCGCTTTCAAAAAACGCTGGACCTGGGGGCCGGGTCCACGCTGCAGGCACGCGTGGGGGTTTCGCAGACCGACGAGCGCTATACGCCGATCGCGCCGCCGCCCGTCGATCTGACGGCCGAGGCCCGCCGCCCCGGATACGAAGGCCGTTTCCAGTTCGCACATGCCTTCGACGACTTCCGCCGGATCGAGATCGCCCCGGGGTTCCACTGGAGCAACACGCACGTGGGAGGCTTTTCCGTCCCGTCGAGTGTCTTCACGCTGGACTGGTTCTATAACCCGCACCGCCGCCTGGAGTTTACGGGGACCTTCTTTACCGGGCAGAACCTGGCCAACCTGGGGGGCGGCGGGGTGCGCCAGGGCTATACGATTTTCCGCCAGAATGGAATCGTGAGCGTGGTTCCGGTCCGCACGGACGGCGGCTGGGCACAGTTGACCTTCCTTGCCACACCGCGGCTGAGCTTCAACGTTTACACCGGCCTCGACGATCCGAACAATCGCGACCTCGGTCCGAACGGGGTGACCAAGAACCAGGCGGCGGCCGGGAACGTGTTCTACAAGGTGGGGCCGAACGTGGTGTTCGGCGTGGAGTTTTCCCGGGTCCGCACCCGGTACGTGACGGGTCCGCGCCCGATTAACAATCACTATGACTTCGCCGTGGCGTATCTGTTCTAGACTGGTAGGCAAGTGGGAGAGTAACGTGAGGATATTGCCACTGCTGGCACTGTGCGCCGGGACCGCCGCCGCGGCCACTCTCAGCGGCCACGTGGTCGTGCTGAGCGCGGACCAGGGCAGCGCGAAAAAGAGCCGGGACCCCGCCGGCGTCGTGGTGTGGCTCGAGCCCGATAGCGGGCCGCTCGCCGCCCCGCCGCTGGCGCGGGCGGTGATGGAGCAGCGCAACAAGACATTCAGCCCGCACGTGATGGCGGTGCAACTCGGCACGGCGGTGGACTTTCCGAATTTCGATCCCATCTTTCACAACGTTTTTTCCAACTACGACGGCCAGATCTTCGACTTGCAGCTTTACGCCCCGCAGACCACGCGGCGCGTGGTGTTTCGCCGGCCGGGCATGGTGCGGGTCTTCTGCAACATTCACGCCACCATGAGTGCGATCATTGCGGTGTTGCCCACCCCCTATTTCACGGTCACGGGGTCCGACGGCTACTTTGCAATCCAGGCGCCGCCGGGCGCTTACCGGTTCCACGTGTGGCATGAGCGCAGCCAGCTCGAAATGCTGGCCAAGCTGGAGCGGAGCTTCACGCTGCCGGCGGCGGGCCTCGCGCTGGGAGAAATCCACGTGTCGGAGCAGGGCTATTTGGCGCTGCCGCACAAGAACAAGTATGGGGGCGACTACCGTCCGCCGCCGGAGGATACGGTGTTTTACCCGGGAGGGCGGCACTGACCCGTGCGGCTGCTGACCAAAATCTGGCTCTCGATCTCGCTGGCCATCACGATTCTGTTCGGGGCCACCGGTTGGCTGATCTCCCAGCAACTGATCAGCCAGAGCATGGGACAGATTACTGCGGAGGTAGCCAACAGCCTGCAGGCTTACCGGACGCTGTGGCGGGAGCAGGCCCAGACGCTCCAGACGCTGAGCGCCCAGATCGCGCGCGCCCCGCAGGTGCGGGCGGCGTTCGGCACCGGGGACGCCGCGACCATCGCCGATACGTCGGGCGAGCTCTTACGTAGTTTGGAAAGCCGCCTGGGCGACCGGGGCCTGGTGGTGGTCACGGACCCGCACGGCCGCGTGATCACGCGCCTGGCCGCCGGAGGCGTCTCGCCGGCGATCGAGCAGTTGGCCTTCGTCGATCAAGTGCGCGGGCGCTTCCCGGCGCAGCAAAACGGCTTCGGGCTGATCGGAGAAGATCTTTACGAGTTCGTCGTCACCCCGGTCTACGTGCAGGCCGGGGGAGACCTGGCCCTGATCAACGTGCTCGTCACCGGTTTTGAGGTCACCGATGCGGTCGCGGCGCAGCTGCGGCTCTCGACGGGCAGCGACTTCCTGTTCTTCTCGGGCGGCCAGCTTTTTGCTTCCACCTTGGGTGGCAACGCGCGGCGGCTGCTGCCGTTACTGGGCCGGCATCCGGCGGGCCGTCCGGAGCGGGTGAGCGCCGGGGGCCTGGAGTTCATTGAGCTCTCCGAGCCGCTGGCCGACCTGCAGGGCGGCACGGCCGGCACCCTGAGCATCCTGCGCAGCATGGAGGCCGCCGCCGCCGGCACCAGCATCCTGCGGCGGCAGGTGGCGCTGATCTGGGTCGTCGGGCTGGTGCTGAGCTTCGCGCTGACGTTCGTGCTGGCCCGCACGATCATCCGTCCGATCGAGGCGCTCGATCACGCGGCGGCGGAGGTCGCCCACGAAAATTACGCCTATCGTGTCGAGCCGAAGTCGAACGACGAGATGGGCCGGCTGGCGCGCACCTTCAACGACATGTGCGCCTCGATCCAGCACGCGCGCGACGAGCTGATTCGCAACGAGCGTCTGTATACGGTGGGACGGCTGGCCAGCTCGATCGTCCACGACCTGCGGAATCCGCTGGCGGCGATCTACGGATCGAGCGAAATGCTGCTCCATACCGAGCTGCCGGTCCATCAGCAGAAGCGCTTGCTGGCGAACCTGCACAAGGCCTCGCAGAAAATCCAGGGGATGCTGGAGGATCTTCTCAACATCTCCCGCGGGCGGACGACGGCGGCCCGCGAGGAGTGCGGGGTCAGCGAGATCCTGCGGGCGGCGGTCGACCCGGTGCACGAGACGGCTCTCCACCAAAAGGTCGAGATCACGGTTGAAGCGCCGGAGGACGCGCTGGTGGAGGTCAACCGCGGCCGGATCGAGCGCGCGGTCGGCAACCTGCTGGTGAATGCGCTGGAGGCGATGCCGGAGGGGGGGCGCATCGCGATCCGCGCCCGGGCGGAGAACGGGTCGATCGTGATCAGCGTGCAGGACACCGGCCCGGGCGTGCCGCCGGAGATCCGGCAGCGGCTGTTCGAGCCGTTTGCCAGCGCCGGGAAGAGAAACGGCACGGGCTTGGGGCTGGCGCTCGCGCGCCAGACGGTGGTGGATCATGGCGGGGAGATGTGGGCGGAATCCGAGCCGGGACGCGGCGCGACCTTCTATGTCCGGCTGCCGCTGCTGGTGGCGGTGCCGGAGGGCCAGCCGGCCGCTTGAGGCGCGGCGGGCCGTTCACGCGCTTACGCCGCCTTCCGGTGCGCCTCGAAATCGAATAGCGCGCCGCGAATGGAGACGCCGCGGACGTCGATCCGGCTGAGGTCCGCGCTGCCGATGCCTTTGGCCTCCGCCAGCAGCATAGGGTTGTCGGCCCACGTGGGCCCGCCGGGATGCTCGGACGGTCCCGTACGCCGGAAGGGTATCTCGCCCCGCTTGGCCCGCGGGTCGAAACCCATGACGGCCGCCGCCACCGCGTCCGTGCAGACCGGGTTGCGGCCCACCAGCAGCACCTCGGGTTTGGCATACTTGCTGCCCTTTACCCACGGTCCCTCGCCGCCTACGGCCGACTCGATGCCGTCGATGATGGCCAGGTCGATGGGACGCGCCGCTACCATATCGACGATGATGCGCGGCAGCCGGTAGCCCTCGAAACGAGGGGAGGCCGGCTCGACCTCCTGCGGGGCGCTCCTGGGAGGCTGCCGCTTACCGGAGTGGAGCACCAGCTCCCGGCCGCCCCGGGGCAGCTCGCTCGGCTCGTCCTCCGGTACCGTGTCGCCGTAGACCGTGCAGGGCGTGTTGCCGAAGCAATTCTTAAACGAGAGGGTAAGGCCAGCCTCTTCGTGCTGCTTCAGCTTGGCCAGGCTGACGAAGACGTCGGTGTCCTCAAAGACAGGATTCAGATCGAAGGCCGGATAAATATAGCCGCCGTAGGGAACTGGGAGCCGGGAGTAACGCTGGCCCGGTCTCAGGAGGTTGGTGTTTTCGAATTCCACTCCCGCCGCGGAGTTCTCGAGGATGGGGACATCCCAGCCGGAGTTAGCGAGGTGTTCTTCGAGCGGATCGGCGCCGCGGCTTTCGACCAGGCGAATGCGCTTGGCGCCGGCGCGGCCGAAGAGGTGGCAGCAGGCGCCTACCAGGTTGGGATGCACCCAGTGCGTGACCCAGACGGGATAGTCTCCATACTGGGCCCGGGCCCCGCCGGTAAGGTTCATCTTGAGGGTGACGGTCTTGTTCCGGACGAGGGTGGAGATACCGCCGATCTGGTCGAACATGCGGTTCAAGACCGAGACCAGGTCGGTGTCATAGCTGGAGCACTTGGCGATCGACACGGGAGCGGCCGGGGCCGCCGGAGGGGCGGCCCCGCCGATCGAAACGCTACCAAGCGCGACGGCGGAATCGTACAGCCATTGGCGTCGGGTTAGGTCAGACATGGGTTTTCCTCACCACATAAAATCACCTGCGCCCCGACCGGCAGCGCGAAAGCCACAAGAAACAGAATAACGAGTATCAAAATCCTAAATAGACTCACACCCATACTCGACTTCCTGAACAGCTAGAGGACTGAGGAAGTTCCACTTCCAGTTTGCTCCCGGTGGGAAGGGAAATTCAAGAGTTTCCTGAGGCTGAAGCGGACCCGGGGATCCCGGACGAAGAGGGTGGGGTTAGTACGCGGTTTAGCCGCCGCTCAGCGCGCAGAGGATGTGGACTTCCTGGGCGCCGCGCAACGGGACCCGCAGATCGCGCACCTGCTCGCAGTTTACGAAAATCTTGAGGTGCTCTCGGATGCCGTCCTGCTCGTCGATGATGCGGAAGCGCAGGCCGGGGAAGCGCCGGTCGAGCTCGGCCAGCAGCTCGACCAGGCTCGCGCCGGTGCATTCCACCTGGCTCTTCTCTCCGGTATAGGACCGCAGCGGGGAGGGAATGTAGACGTTCATGTCTCCACCACCTCCAGGGAATATATCTCGGGCAGGTAAGCCGCGAGGCGCCGCCAGCTTTCGCCCTCGTTGCGGCTGGCCCAGATCTCACCGCTGGTCGTCCCGAAGTAGACGCCCACCGGGGAGCCGCAATCCGCGGTCATCGACTGGCGCTTCACGCTGAAGTACGCCTGTTCCTTCGGCAGGCCCTGGTCTTGGCGCTTCCAGGTTTTGCCGGCGTTGCGCGTCGTGTACACGGCGGGCTTGCCGCCGGGACTGGTGCGCGGCCAAACGGTGGTGCCATCCATGGGAAAGACCCACGCGGTGTCGATGTGGCGGGGGTGCAGGACCATGGGAAATCCGATATCTCCGATTTTCTTTGGCATGTTGTCTCCGATGCGCACCCAGCGTCCTGCGGCGCGGTCGAGGCGGTAAATGCCGCAGTGGTTTTGCTGGTAGAGCCGGTCGGGCTGGAGGGGATGCAGGCGCACGCAGTGGGGGTCCTGGCCGTATTCGGGGTCGGGAATGGGGATGAAATCCGCGACCGAACCTTTATTCAACGGCTTCCAGTCTTGGCCCCGGTCGGTGCTCTCGAAGACTCCCCCGACCGAGAGGCCGAGGTACATGTGCTTCGGATCGCGCGGATCGATGAGGATGGAGTGCAGCGTGGCGCCCCCGGGGGGAGCATCCTGCCGCTCGTCCCCCGACCAGGTGGGGCGCTGGGGATGGTCGTTGAAACCGGCCACGCCGTCCCAGGTATTACCGCCGTCCTCGGAGCGGAACAGGCCGTGGGGAGAGGTGCCGGCATACCACACACCCTTCTCGGAGGCGTGTCCGGGCGTGAGCCAAAAGACATGCGCCACCACGCGCCCGGGCTTTCCTTCCGGAGCTTTGGGGAAGGCCGGGGGACGCTCGGCCTCTTTCCAGGTCTTGCCGGAATTGGTGGAGCGGAAAACCGTGGGGCCGAGGTGGCCGGCGCGGGCGGCCATTAGGAAGGTCCTTGGGGCGCGGGGGTCGGCGACCAGGTGATGGACGATATTTCCCAGCATGATGGGGCCACTGAGTATCCAGGAGCGGCGGGTGCGGTCGGTGCGCAGCAGAAAAGCGCCCTTGCGGGTGCCTGCCAAAAGAGTAAGAGAACCGCGCTGACTGGCCATAAGATTCCTCTTTCGTGCTAGTTTACCCGAAGGAGGGGGCCTCTCTGGGGCCAGCGCCCTTGAGCCCAGCGCTCTTAGGCCCCGCGCTCGGCGAAACGCCTTATGCCCATTGGCAACGAAAGGCAGTAGAATTGTTTGGATGCCAGGCAGCGTGGCCGGAACGGGCCGGATGCAGCAACTAGGCAAGTACGAAATCCTCGAGCCGCTGGGCGGCGGCCTGGGGAGCGTCTACCGGGCCCGGGACACGGTGCTCGACCGCGAGGTCGCGCTGAAGACCATTATCACCGGGTCCGACGTCAGCGCGGAGGTGAAGGAGCGCTTCTACCGGGAAGGGCGGGCCTGCGCGCGCCTCCATCATCCCCATATTGTCACCGTCTACGACCTCGGCGAGCAGAACGGCGTCGCCTACATCGTGATGGAGCTGCTGACGGGCGCCGATTTGCAGCGCATCATTGCGGAGAAGCGTCCGCTGGCGCTCGCCACGCGGCTGGAGCTGGCGGCCCAGGTGGCGGAAGCCCTGGGTTACGCGCATCACCAGGGGATCATTCACCGCGACATCAAGCCGGCCAACATTTTCATCCAGGAGCAAGGCGCCAAGATCCTCGACTTTGGCGTGGCGCGGATATCCTCTTCCCAACTTACGCGCCTGGGGTCGGCCCTGGGCACGCCCGACTACATGGCGCCCGAGCAGATTTCCGGGCAGGTGTGCGAGAGCCTTTCCGACCTCTTCTCGGCGGCGATCCTGTTCTTTGAATTTTTCAGCCACACACACCCGTTTCAGGGGCGCAATATTCCGCGGCGCATCATGTACGAGCCGCCGGCCGCTTTGCGCAGCGTGAGCCCGGCGCTGCCGCTGTCGCTCGAGAGCGTATTGGCCCGGGGCCTCGAAAAGGACCCCGGCCGGCGATTCCAGTCGGGCGAGGAGTTCGCGGCTGCGTTGCGGGCGATCGCGCAAGAGGTGGCGTCCGTAGAACCGCCGAAAGCCCCCGCGCCGCCACCCGAGCCCCGGCCCCGGGCCAGCGCTTTGACCGATCCGATCCTCGATGCGCTGCGCCTGCGGGCCCAGCAATTGCTCGACAAGGACCCGGAATCGTGTCTGGTCTTTATTCGCAGTCTAGGCCCGAAGCAGCAGGCGGACGGGGAACTGCAGCGCCTGCGCCGGGAGGCGGAGGCCCGCCGGGCCGCAGGAGTGGCGGTGGCCGCGGCCGTCGTGGCCGCGGCCGAGCCGGTCACCGACCGGGGGCCGGTGGCCGTGGAAACGGTTCCACCTCCGCAGCCGGTGCCGGTCTTGGCGGCTCCCGTGCCCGCGGCCGCCGTCCCGCCGCTGGCCGCCCCGGCTCCCGTGCCGGTGTCGATGCCGGTACGGCGGGAGACGCCCCCCTCGAATGGTCCGCTGCCGCTGCCGCGGCTCCAGCCCCTCGCCCGGCCGGCGGAGCTGCCCCTGCCGCCCCCGTTGCCGCAAACGTCCCGGGTGCGCCTGCTGCCGAACCAGAAGCAGATTCTGGCCGCCTGCGTGGTGGTGCTGTTGCTGGCCGCCGGCGTCATTCTGTGGCAGTTGCGGTCTCGCTCCGGTAGACCCGCGGCGGCGGCCGTCGGCACCGCGGAGGTCACTGGCGAGACGGCCGCAATCTTGCGGGAGCCGCGCTCCGACGCCCGGGCGGTGGCCACTGTCAAGAAAGGCGATACCGTCAGTTTGTTGCAACTGCCGGCCTCGCGTGACGAGCAGTGGGTGCGGGTGCAACTGGCGTCGGATCGCAAGGCTCCTTCCGGCTATCTCCGGGTCCCGGACTTGGGCCAGTGGTCGAGCGAGGAACCGGCGACCGCCTTGCAGTTGCTGAAACTCTTTGCGCCTCCCGACTCGGCCTCCGAGACGGAGCTGCTGGCGTACCTCGACCGGCTGGGAGTTTTTTCTTCCCGTTTTGGCATCACCCCCCAAGGGCCGGCCGCCAACCTGGAGCGCGCGCGCGTTCACCTCGTGCTGGCGGGGCGGTGGCAGCAGGCCGAGCGCCCGGTATCCGACTGGCAGCCTCACCTGGACGATGCCACCGGCCAACTGGCGATGGCTTCGGCCGAGGCGAGCCTGGCGCCGCAGGTGGGGCAGGCGCGCGAGGAATTGGAGCGGTTGAAGGCTTGGGAACCTCCGGCGCCGCGGGTTGTAAAGAGCGTCCGCCCGCGCCGGACCCGCCGCTAAGAAGCCCAGCCGGTGCATTCTGCTCTTGACTTCGGCGGGGCCTGCACCCAGAATGAACGGAAGCGGTCAGGCGTACGGTCGAGTGGCGTACTGCCGATTAGAGAGTGCAGGAAGGGCCCGGCGCCTTTCCAGCCGGCTAAAAATGCAGGATTGGAGAGGATGCGTGCAATTTAAGGGAATCTTTTTTGCGGGCCTGGCGCTGAGCGGGCTGATCGTTTTCGGCCTGAGCGCCCAGAGCGCCGACCCTCCACAGGCGTCCAAGAGTAAGAAATCGTCCAAAACAACTTCGAAGCGTTCTGTTCCGGGCGCCAAGGCGACGGCCAAGACGGGTGTCCGGCGCACGGTGGCCAAGGGGACGACGGGCCAGACCTGGACGGTCCGTTCCTTTGGCGACTCGACGGCCGGCGATGTGACCGAGGGCGAAGATCTGGCGGTACGCGAGGCGGCCGTGCAGGCGCTCGGCCCCCTGAACGGCAGCGTCGTGGTGGTGGAGCCCAACAGCGGGCGCATCCTGACGATGGTCAACCAGAAGCTGGCGCTGGCGAGCGGCTTTATCCCCTGCTCGACGATCAAGGTTCCGGTGGCGCTCGCGGCTCTGAACGAGGGCATCATCAGCCTCCACAGCAAGGTGCGGCTGGGCAAGCAGTGGTACATGAGCCTCACCGACGCGCTGGCGATCTCGAACAACGTGTTCTTTGCGCGGCTGGGCGAGGCGCTCGGGTTTGAGAAAGTCCGCGAGTATGCCCAGACCTTCGGGTTCGGTGAGAAGGCGGGCTGGAACATTCCCGGCGAGCAGCTCGGCACCTTTCCAGAAGTCGTGCCGAAGTACGGCGGGGTGGGACGGCTGTGCAGCTTCGGCCAGGAGATCGCCGCCACGCCCTTGCAGCAGGCCGCCTTCGTCGCGGCGCTGGCCAACGGCGGGACGCTCTACTACTTGCAATACCCCCGCACCCAAGAAGAGATTGAGCAATTCGAGCCGAAAATCAAGCGCCGCCTGGAGATCGCTCCGCTGATCCCGCTGGTTTCGCCCGGTATGCAGGCGGCGGTGAAGCGGGGCACGGCCCGGCGCGCCTACGATCCCACCGACCCGATCATGGGAAAGACCGGCACGTGCAGCCAGGACGGCGCGCGGATGGGCTGGTTCACCTCCTATAACGACCGGGACAACACCAAGCTCGCCGTCGTGGTGATGCTGCGCGGCGGCCGCGACGTCTTCGGCCCGCGGGCGGCGGAGGTGGCGGGGCACGTTTACAAGAGCCTCTCGGACCAGAACTATTTCGCGGCCCGCCGGGAAACGGCGTCGGCGGGGAGTCTCTCGGGCGATAACGGCGGCCAGTAGTTTTTCGCGTCACCAGACCAGAGGGCCCGGGCTTTTATGGGTCTCATTCGCATCCTACCCGACCGGGTCGCCAACCAGATCGCGGCCGGCGAGGTGGTGGAGCGTCCCGCTTCCGTCGTCAAAGAGCTGCTCGAAAACTCGCTGGATGCCGGCGCCCGCCGCATCCGCATCGAGGCCGACGCCGGCGGCAAGCGGCTGATCCGCGTGGCGGACGATGGCTGCGGCATGCTGCGCGACGACGCGCTGCTGGCCTTCGAGCGGCACGCCACCAGCAAGCTCCGCGAGGCGAAAGACCTGCTGGCCATCTCGACGCTAGGTTTTCGCGGGGAAGCGCTGCCGTCGATCGGCGCCGTCGCCCGGGTGCAGCTCGAGACCCAGCACGCGCAGGCCACGACCGGAACGCGCCTCGAGATCGCCGGCGGCAAGCTGCTCACCGTCGAAGAAGTGGCGCTCGCGCCCGGCACGACGCTGACTGTCCGCGACCTTTTCTTCAACGTGCCGGCTCGCAAGAAATTCCTGCGCAGCGAGCAGACGGAGCTCGGGCACCTCGCGACGCTGGTAACGCACTATAGCCTGGCCCATCCGGACAAGACCTTCGAGCTGAGCACGCCGCGCGGGTCGCTGCTGCACGTGACGCCCGTCGAGACGCTGCGCGAGCGCGTGTTCCAGGTGTTCGGCTCGGAGACGCTCGAGGAGCTGGTGTCGCTCGGCGAGTGCGAGCGGCAGATGGCGTCGAATCCGCCGCCGGACGCTCCCGGCCTCGAGCCCGAAACGCCTGCCGTGCGGACCTTCCGCCTGACGGGCTTCGTCTCCCGGCCGCAAATACAGAAGCTCAACCGCAATTCGATTTTTATCTTCGTGAACCGGCGGCTCATTCGGGACCGCCTGCTGCTCCACGCGCTCTCCTCGGCCTATCACAACCTGATGCCGGGCGGCTGCTATCCGTTTGCGCTGCTGTTCCTCGAGATCCCCCATGAAGAGGTGGACGTGAACGTGCACCCCTCGAAGACGGAAGTGCGGTTCCGTCACCAGTCGTTCGTGCACGATTTCCTGCGCGACGCGATACGTGAACGGCTGATCGAATCGAAGCCGGTTTCGACGCTTCCCGTTTCAGCGCGGCCCGGGTGGTCCGGGCAGCCCTCCGCTGCCATGCCGTATTCGGAAACGACGCTGCTGGTCGAGCAGGCCGACGCCGAGCGTCCGCCGTCCGACTTTGCCTTGCGGCCCTCTTCCGGTGGGGCGGGACGCTTCGACTTCGGCGCCGCCACTTCCCTAGACGTCGGCCCCATCCCGGTGCTGGCCGGCGCGCTGCCCGCGGTCGAAGCTGGCCCCGTTGCGGACGACGAGGCGTCTTCGCTCGCGTCCCTCGGCGACCTGCGGCCCCTCGGCCAGGTGCGCGACAGCTTCATTGTGGCCGCGGGCAATGACGGGCTGTGGATCGTCGACCAGCACGTGGCCCATGAGCGCATCCTGTTCGAAAAGGTGCTGCGGGAACGTTCGCGCGGGGAGGTGCAGTGCCAGCAGTTGTTGCTGCCGATGGTGGTGCGGCTGAGCCTCGCGCAACAGCTCAACTTTCCCCGCCTCGTGGAGGAGCTGAACGCCGGGGGCTTTGAGCTGGAGCCCTTCGGCCACGGTACGATCGCCGTCAAGGCGGCCCCGGCCGGACTCGCACAGACCGAGATCGAGAAGCTGCTGCAGGAAATCCTCGATACGCCGGAGACCGAGCTGCGGCAACTCTCACCCGACGACCTGCGGCGCAAGGTCGCGGCCTCCATCGCCTGCCACGCTGCTATCAAGATCAACACGCCGCTCGAGCCGCGCAAGATGCAATGGCTGCTCGACGAGCTGGCCAAGACCGACTGTCCGATGAGCTGCCCGCACGGCCGTCCCATCGTGCTGCGGTACAGCATGCGCGAGATTTTGAAGGCCTTTCACCGCACCTGATGCGACGGCCACCGGACTGGCGAAGCGCGGCGATCCTAGCCGCCTTCGCCCTGCTGCTCGGCGGCGTCGCTGCACAGTACCCCAACCCCGGCGTGCATGCGCGGCCCGGCTGGTACCCGGACCGGGTGCTGATCGGAGTGGACTTCTATCCGCCTTACATTGCCGCTCACGCGCTGCGTGCCGGCTTGCCGCTCTACGAGGATCTGCGCGGCCGGGGCGGCCCTTTCACCGACCCGATCGGTGCCCACGAGGGATTGGGTAGCCGCTATACCTATCCGCCTCCAGTCGCCTATCTGTACTTGCCGCTAAGCTGGTTCCCGGTCCCGGCAGCCTGGAGGATCCACACTGCGCTGGCCATCGCCGGACTGACCCTGACCCTCTGGCTCCTGACTCGCCTGGCCGGCGGTGGGGCCGGCTTCTGCCTGCTCCTGGCGGCGTTGACCGCTGTCTTTTACCCCGTCTATCTGGCCCTGGTGAACGGCAACGTGGCGCTCTGGTGTTACGTGCTGCTGGTGATTGGAATGTGGTCTTGGACCTGCCGGGGCTCGGACACGCGCGGAGCGCTCGGCTTGGCCCTTTCGATCGTCGTCAAGGTTTATCCAGTGGTATTCCTGGTTTACTTCGCCCTGCGAAAACGCTGGCGGCTGCTTTGCTACACCGGCGCCGCGTTGCTGATCATGGTGGCGCTGACGGCCCAGGGCGGCGCGTATCCGCTATTTTTCGAGCGGGCGCGCGAGTTCGACCGCTTTGTCCAGGCGTGGCATCTGAATGCTTCCTTCTTCGGAATCCTTATGATGCGGGGCGTCTCGCACGGTACGGCTTATCTCGCGGCGAGAATCTTCTCGGGTGTGGTGGTGGGGCTGGCACTGCTCGCGGTGCGGCGTCCGTCGGCGGAGCGGTTTGGGGAGCTCCTCGACGGCGGACTGCTGGGCGCTGCGATGCTCCTCGTGCCGAACACCAATTACGATTACAACCTGATCTTCCTGCTGCCGGGTGTGGCGGCGCTGCTGGCTGTAGCGCGCGATGACGCGGCCCGCGTGAGGGGTCCGCTGGTCCTCGGGGCCATTTCGTTCTTGGCCCTGGCGGTGCCCACCGAGTGGATGGCGAGAATGGTGTCAGGCTGGGGACTGCACGGGCATGACGCCGAGCCCGCGGCCAGTAAGTTCGGGTGGTTGCTGCTGTTCTTTGCGGCGCTGCTGTGGCGGCGGCTGGCCGGGCCTGCCCGGACAGTTGCCTCGCCAACCTGAACCTGCGAAACTACTTTCCAATTATGAGGCTTATGACACTTGCGTTCCTTGCGTTGTTTGCCGCGTCCGCCGAGGCGCAGCAGTACGACCTGCTCCTCAAGGGCGGCCACGTCATCGATCCGCGCAACAACCGCGACGGCGCGATGGACGTGGCCATCGCCGCCGGCAAGATCGCCGCGGTCGCGCCCAACATCAACCCGGCGCAGGCTAAGCAGACCATCGACGCGAGCGGCCTTTATGTGGCCCCCGGCCTGGTGGACATGCACGTGCACCTGTTTTACACTCCCGACCTCCACGGCGCGTGGGCGGGCGATCAGAGCATCATGCCCGACGGGTTCAGCTTCCGCGCCGGGGTTACAACGATGGTGGACGCGGGCACCGCCGGCTGGCGTAATTTCGAGGCCTTCCGCTATGGAGTGATCGATCATGTCAAGACACGTGTCTTCTCCCTGATCAATATCGCGGGCCTCGGAATGTCTACCAACTCGGCCGAGCAGGTGAAAAGCGAATTCCAGCCCGAGCAGGTGGCGAAGCTCGCGGCCAAACACAAGGACATCGTGGTCGGGATCAAGTCGGCCCACTACGAGGCGCCCGACTGGGAGTCGGTCGACAAGGCCGTCGCGGCCGGGAAGCTGGCGAACATCCCGGTCATGGTCGATTTTGGTTTCTTCCGCGCCGAGCGGCCCTACTATCAACTGGTCACCGAACATCTGCGTCCTGGCGATATCAGTACCCACTGCTACCGCTCGGCGGTGCCGTGGATCGACGATAACGGCAAGGTCTATGACTACCTGTACAAGGCGCGGGCGCGCGGCGTGAAGTTCGACGTCGGGCACGGTGGCGGCAGCTTCGTCTTCCGCAACGGCGTGCCGGCCATCCAGCAGGGTTTCTATCCGGACTCGATCTCGACCGATCTTCACGGCGGCAGCATGAACGCGCCCATGATGGACATGACCACGACGATGTCGAAGTTCCTGGCGATGGGCATGCCGATGAAGGAGATTATCCTGCGCTCCACGTGGAACCCGGCACAGATGATTCACCATCCCGAGGTGGGGCATCTTTCGGTGGGCGCGGTCGCGGACGTGGCGGTGCTGCGGGTCGAGAAGGGCGAATTCGGATACGCCGATTCGGCCGGCGGCCAGTTGCGCAGTAACCAGCGGATTTTCGCCGAGCTGACGCTCAAAGACGGCGAGGTTGCCTGGGACTTGAACGCCCGTGCGGCGAAGGACTACAAGACCCTGGGGCCCACCTACGGGCTGCGTCCCGCCCCAGGCGACGTTCTCGTGAGGCCTAAATAGAGTGGCAGAACCCAAACTTCTCAAAGAGCTGCATTTTTGGGACGTGCTGGCGCTGATGCTGGGCGTCACGATCGGGGCGGGAATCTTCGCCGTTCCGGGCCGGATCGCGCAATACTTTCCGTCTTTCCAGGCGATCGCCATCGCGTGGATCGCGGCCGCGGCGTTCTATTTTATCGGGACGCTGGTCTACTCCGAGCTGGGGGCGCGGCTGCCGCACACCGGCGGCGAGTACGTCTATATTCACAAGGCCTTCGGACCCTTGCCGGCGTTCATTTACGGGTGGGCGCAACTGTTGATTGTGCGGACCAATCCGGTGGCGGCGCTCTCGCTGGTATTCGCGCAGTACGCGAGCAGCCTGGTGCCCATGAGCGACGGGGGACAGCACCGGCTGGCGGCAGCGATGATTGTGAGCTTGGCCGCCGTCAATTATTGCGGTCTGCGGCCGGGCAAGCGGGTGCAGGTTGTGACGTCCATCATCAAAGTCGGCGGCCTGCTCACCTTCGCCGGCGTCGCATTGTTTTCGCTTCACAACATCGGACCCAACCTCGCGAGCACGCATCCCATCAACCAGCAAGTGGGCGCCGTCGGCGGCGTTGCGACCGCCATGCTGCTCGTGATGTGGGCCTTTGTGGGCTGGGACCGCGTCGGATATGTGGCCGGCGAGATGCGCAACCCCCAGCGGGACCTGCCGCTCGGGTTTGCCTGCGGCGCCCTGCTGATCGCGTTCCTGTATATGTCGATGAATTTCACCTACCACGCCGCACTGCCGATTTCGAAAGTCACCGGCTCAAAAGTGGTGGCGGCCGACGTGGCGCGCCTGCTGTGGGGGACCACGGGCGTGTCCCTGCTGGCGCTGCTGGTGATGGTCTCGACCCTGGGCGCCAACAACGGCAACATCCTGGCGTCGTCGCGGGTCTACTACAAGATGGCCAACGACGGGTTGTTCTTCCGGTCGCTCGCGTCGGTGCACCCGCGCTGGCACTCGCCGCATATCTCGATTCTGGTGCATTGCGGCTGGGCCCTGGTGTTGCTGTTTGCGGCCGGGACTGTCGAGAACCTGGTCAGCTCGTTCGTCTTTATCGGGCAATTGTTCTGGGGCCTCTGCACGATAGCGTTCTTCAAGTTCCGGTGGCAGGGGGGGGCCACTCCCTTCAAAGCGCCCGGCTACCCGGTGCTGCCGGCGCTCTACCTCACGGCGATCGCCGCCATGACGGTGGCGACCTGCTACTACAGTCCCCGTTCTGCCCTGGCCAACCTGGCCATCCTAGCCACGGCCTTCCCTTTCTACTTTTTCTGGCAACGGAGACAACGGCGCCTCGAGGCGGCTGCGCCCTCTCCAACGCCTGCCCTGGTTGAAGACTGATGATCGAACTTTGTTCCCCGGCGGAACTCCGGCCGCAACTGGAGTCTGCCTTCCGCTTCGCCCAGCAGCAGGTGCGGGGACTTGTGGAGCGCGACCCCGATTTCTACCCGATGTACACGCGCGACGGCCGCTGGCGCCACTCGGGCGAGGCCTGGACCCACTGGTGCGACGGCTTCCTGCCGGGCATGATGTGGATCTTCCACGAGCGCACCGGCGATCCCTCGTGGCGCGAGCTAGCCGAGCGGTACTCCCGGCCGCTTGAGCCGCGCAAGCTCGACCGCGCTGTCCACGACCTGGGTTTCATCTTCATGTCGACCTACTACCGCTGGTTCCGGCTGACGGGCGACCCGGCGATCGAAGAGGTGGTAATCCAAGGCGGCCGCACGCTGGCGCTGCGCTTCCAGGGGAAGGGCCAATATTTGTGCTCGTTTCTCGGCCCCGAGTCGTTGTTCATCGACATCATGATGAACGTGGGCATTATCTTCTACGCCGCCCAGCGCACTGGCGACCGCGCCCTCGAAGACGTCGCCCGCCGCCACTCGCTGACCACCCGCCGGGTGCTGGTGCGCGGCGACGGCAGTGCGGCTCACGAAGGCATGTATAACACCGCCACCGGCGAATTCCTGCACCAGTCCACGCGCCAGGGTAAGCGCGGCGACTCGTGCTGGTCGCGCGGCCTCACCTGGGCACTCTACGGTTTCGGCACCGTCTACCACTACACGCGCGACCCGCGGTTCCTGGCCACGGCCGAGGCCTGCGCCGAGTACTACATCCGGAACACCCCGTCCGACGGCGTGCCTCCCTGGGATTACGACCTCGAGCCGGGCGATCCGCAGCACGTCGACACTTCGGCGGGGGCGATCGCGGCGTCGGGTCTCCTGCAGCTTGCGGACCTTACGAGCGATGCCTCGCGGGCCGTGCTCTATCGCAACGTCGCGCTGCGCAGCCTGAAGACACTCACAGGGCCGGCTCACCTGGCAGCGGGGCATCCCGGCTGGGAAGGCATTCTGCGCAACGGCGTCTATCACATCCACAAGGGACTCGGCGTCAGCGAGAGCGTGACGTGGGGCGAGTACTTCTTCGTCGAAGCCCTGCAGCGCGCGCTGGCCCTTTGTTAGGATGAAAAGAGGTTGCCGGTGTAGCTCAGCCAGGTAGAGCGAGGGTCTCATAATCCCTAGGTCGGCGGTTCGAGTCCGCCCGCCGGCACCAAGTCCTTCAAGACAGAACGCCCCGAACTTGTTAAGATAGGAGTTTGCGCATTCCGCGCAGGAGTCGCTAGATGTACGCCATTATTGAGACCGGCGGGAAGCAGTACCGGGTGGCCCCGGGCGATGAGATCCGGGTCGAGAGCCTCCCGGGAGAACTCAACGCCCCGGTCGAGTTTTCGCGGGTGCTGGCCGTGGCGCAGGATAACGGCAGTGTGCTGGCCGGTTCCGACGCCAGTTCGGCCAAGGTGCTCGGCGCCATTACGGGAACCGGCCGGGCCCCGAAAATTATCGTCTTCAAGTTCAAGCGCAAGAAGCAGTATAAGCGCCTGAACGGCCATCGCCAGAACTTCACCAAGGTGAAGATCAGTGAGATCGTGGCATAAGCTATGGCACACAAAAAGGGTTTAGGAAGCTCCCGCAACGGCCGGGACTCGCAATCGCAGCGGCTCGGCGTCAAGCGCTTCGGCGGACAGCTGGTGAGCGGCGGCTCGATACTGGTCCGCCAGCGCGGCACTAAGATCCAGGCCGGCGAGAACGTCGGGCGCGGCAAAGACGACACGCTTTTCGCCAAGATCACCGGCACGGTGGAGTTTGTGGACCGGGGTCGTCATGGAAAGGCTGTCCACATTCGCGTAGCGCCCGCTCCCGCTGTCGCCTAGGTTTCCGGCGTTCGTCTACGCTCGTTCGCATCTTGACTTCCCCTCCCGCGGGTCCATAATAGAGGTGGCCTTAAAGATAGGCGGAAGACGCCGGACGGCACTCCACCCGAATGGAGCGGAGGACCACCCGATGGGTGGCCGAAAGGGTCCGACACGTTCTTCCGCCTTCTCTATTTTCTGCCGTGTTCGTTGACGAAACCCGCATTTACGTAAAGGCCGGCGACGGCGGCGACGGCTGCATGGCCTTCCGGCGCGAGAAATTCGTCCCGCGTGGGGGGCCGAGCGGCGGTGACGGCGGCCGCGGCGGCGACATCATCCTTGAAGCCAGCGAGCGGCACAATACGCTGGTGCATTTCCGCTTCAATCCCGAGCACAAGGCGGAGCGCGGGCGTCATGGGGAAGGCAGCAACCGCACCGGACGCGAGGGCCAGAGCGCTGTTCTCAAGGTGCCGGTGGGAACCGTGGTCTACGACGCCGATACCGGCGAGCTGCTGCATGACTTCTCGCAGCCGGACGAAAGGCTGGTTATCGCCCACGGGGGCCGCGGGGGGCGTGGCAACGCCCGCTTTGCCACCTCGACCCACCAGGCCCCCCGGGAATTCGAGCGCGGCTTTCCAGGGGAAGAGCGGCGGCTGCGGCTGGAGCTGAAGCTTATGGCCGAGGTGGGGCTGGTCGGGTTCCCCAACGTGGGGAAATCCACCTTGATCTCCCGGATTTCGGCGGCCCGCCCGAAGATCGCCGACTACCCGTTCACCACCCTCGAGCCGCACCTGGGCGTCGTCACGGTGGGGGAGGACGAGAGCTTCGTGGTGGCCGACATCCCCGGGCTGATCGAAGGGGCCCACCAGGGGCATGGGCTGGGGACCCGTTTTCTGCGCCATATCGAGCGCACCGGACTGCTCGTCCACCTGGTGGACGTGAGCGAGTCGAGCGGCCGCGACCCGGTCGAGGATTTCCAGGTGATCCGGGGCGAACTGGCCAGTTTTAATCCCCTTCTTGCCGAGAAGCCGGTTCTCGTTGTAGCATCCAAGATTGACGCGGCGCAGACCCCCGAGCGTATCGAAAAACTGAGACAGCTCTGCCGGGACCGCCATCTGCCGTTCGTGCCGATCTCGGCGGTTACGGGAGCCGGTCTGGACGAGTTGAAGTATCAGATGGCCGAACGGGTGCGGGAGGCGCGCTTGCTACAGACGGCAAAAGCGTGAACCTGGCGATTTTCGGCGGCACGTTCGATCCCATTCACAACGCGCATTTGGACGTGGCTCGGGCGGCCCGCCGGGAGTGCTTCCTCGACCGCATTTTCTTCGTGCCGGCCGGCGAGCCGCCCCACAAGCCTGGCCAAAAGACCGCCGACTACGAGCATCGCTACGAGATGGTGCGGCTGGCCAGCTCCGACCACCCGTCTTTTGAGCCTTCCCGCCTGGAGGAGCCCGGCCGCGACCAGGGACAAAGCTACGCCATCTTTACCATCCACCGGGTTGCGGCCCAGCTTACGCGGCACGACCGTCTGTTTTTTCTCATTGGGGCCGATGCGTTCCGGGAGGTCGCTTCCTGGTACCACTGGCGCCGGGTGGTCAAGGAAGTGGAATTTATCGTCGTCAACCGGCCGGGTTTCGCGGTGGATGAGGCCCTGG
The DNA here is from genome assembly GCA_041482115.1 of Terriglobia bacterium. Classification (GTDB taxonomy): domain Bacteria; phylum Acidobacteriota; class Terriglobia; order Bryobacterales; family JACQDG01; genus JBGPDC01. The sequence goes on from JBGPDC010000003.1 coordinate 25,959, forward strand.
TACCGGAAGGGGCCCGGATTCACGTCCTGCGGTCGGTGAATTCGCCGCTGTCTTCAACCGAGATCCGCCGGCGGCTGGAGGCCGGGCAGAGCATCCGCGGTTTGGTCCCGCCGGCTGTAGCTCGTTATATTTCCAAGCATCAATTGTACCGTCCGCCCCCGCCGCGACCCCGCCGGCGGCCAGTGAAAGCGAAAGTGAAAGCTAAGGCCCAAGTTAAAGTCAGGGCGAAAGTTAAGGCGAAAGTTAAGGCTAAGGTCACCCGCTCGAAGCGCCGAAGGCGGAACTGAGGACTGATAGTACTAGAGCGAGCGGGCCTCATTATAGGCCTTGTGCTTTTGCCAGCCGGTCCTTTAACCTTAACCGATAGATTCGGTGGATTATCAGCGAGATAAGGATCATGGGAAGAATCCTCGTGTTTCTCGCCGCCTGTTTTGCGCTCCAGGCGGCTCCGTTTGGTCAGACCTATCCCCTGCTGGGGGAGTTCAGCGACCTGGCACTCGATGAGGCGCGCTCCGTCGTCTATGCTGCAAACTTCACGGCTAACCGCATTGAAGTTTTCTCGACGGCGACCAAAACCTGGCAGACTCCGATTCGAATTGGCATCGTCCCGTCGGCGCTGGCGCTGGCGCCGGATGGAAGGACCCTGCTGATCCTCAACTTCGGCTCGGAGTCCCTGTTCCAGCTCGATCTCAGCACCCGCGAGCAGCGGCCCGTGGCCATCCCTCCGCCGGCGGTGGCAACTGGAGTCGCTGACCGTCCGAGAGCCGTGGCCTTTGGATCCGACGGAGCGGCGCTGCTGATCACGACGACGCGCGTGCTCCGCTTCGATCCCATCACCGGGGTGATAGACGAACTGTTGGCCAATCTGCGGCCCCTGTTTGGGGATGTCCCGGCGCCGCAGCTCTCCGGCCCCGCCGAAATCGTGAGCGCCAGGATGGCAGTGTCCCAGGACGGCAAGACGATTTTTGCGGTCGGCACGCTGAACCCCGGCTTGTATTTCGCGTTCCGGTATTCCGCGCCGACCCGGGATTTTCTGTTCCGCTGTTCTTCGATCGTGCGTCAGCCGGTGACGTCTGCCTCTATCGCGCCGGACGGGACCCGGTATATGGGCGGGCACGTGCTGCTGACCGAGACGCTGAATCCGGTGCTGGCGCAGCCCCAGATGCGCGTGCTGGCCGACTTTACGCCCACCGGCGTGCTGCCTATCCAGGAGCCTCCGGCGGTGCCCACCGCGCCGCCGCCCAACACCCCGGCGCCGCGCCCGGCGGCCGTGATCGGCGGCTCCGTCTTCAGCCCCGACGGGAAGACCATTTACGCCAGCCTGGTCGACACGCCCGGCTCGAACGAGGCGCCGCTGCTCTACGTGCTGGATGCGGACAACCTGACGATTCGGCAGCGGATCCGCCTGCCGGAACGGCTGACCGGCAAGATGATCTCGGACGCGGCCGGCCGCACGCTATACGCGGTGTCGGAAGGCGGACTGACGGCGATTCCGGTGAGCACTCTCTCCGCGGCGGCCTTGATCGCGGTGAGCGCCGACACGCTGGCCTTCCGTTTCGACGCGTGCAGCAAGCTGCCGGCTACCGCTACCTTCGATATCGTGCATACCGGGGGCGCGAGCGTCGATTTCACCCTCTCGAGCAGCATGCCGGGTCTGGGCTTTTCACCGACGCGCGGCACCACCCCGGCGCGCATCACCGTCAGCTTCGACCCGGATCAACTTTTCAATGTGCAGGGCACGGCGGTGGGGCTGATTACGATCACCAGCAACGCCAGCGTGAATCTCATCGACCCGGTCCGCGTGCTGGCTAACCTGCGCGACACCGACCAGCGCGGCACCGTCTTCGTCCAGAGCGGCCAGTTGCGCGACATCCAGATCGACGAGCGCCGCCAGCGCTTTTACATCCTGGACGCGACTCGCAACCGCTTGCTGGTTTTTGGACTGAACGATTTCGCCCTGCAGCGCGAGGTGCGCACCGGACACTTCCCCTTACAGATGGCGCTCGCCCCGGACCAGAAAACGCTGCTGGTCACCAACGCCCAGAGCGAAACGATCTCCCGCATCAATCTCGACACGCTCCAGCAGGACGGCGTGGTCTATTGCCCGTGCAGCAACTATCCGCGCTCGATTGCCGTTTCGACCAATGCGACGCTGGTTACCACGGCCGTCGACCGGGCGCTGGTGCTGCAGACGGCGGACAATAAACAGGTCACGGTAACCGTCACCGAAGGACGCATGAACCGGGTGCTCCTCGATCGCGGGGAAGCCATCCAGCCCACCGCCATGGGCGTGTTCCAAAACAAGCTCTCGGCCCGGAGCCTGCTCACCGCCACGCCGAGCGGCGCGCGGATTCTGATCGCAGAGGATGTCGCCGCCGATGGCAGTGTCAGCGGGGTGGCCAAGGTCTACGATGCGGACGCCGACACGTTTGTCTCCGCTCGCGCCATTTCCGCGAAGGCCCTCAAGGGCGGAGCGGCCGCGAACGATACCGGCCTCTACAGCGCCGGCGCCGTGATTCTCGGTTCCTCGCTCACACCCCTGGCCGAGTTCCAGGACGCTCCTAACGAGCACAACAGCCTGGTGTTCTTCGGCTCGCAAATGGTGCGGACGATGAAACCGGCGACCGGCAGCGGACCGGGTCTGATCTCCCGCGTGGATACCTCCACGCTGCGCTCTATCCGGCCGGTGAAGCTGACCGAGTCGCCCTTGAACCTGCTGGGGGATCAGCCGCTGCGGCGCACCCTGGCGGCGACGAACGACGGCCGTACCTTCATCACGCTATCGTCCTCGGGCTTTGAAGTGGTTCCGGGCAATTTTGACGCCTTCATACCTCCGGCTGTGATTCGCTCGGTGACCAATGCTGCCACCTTCAACCCGCCGGTGGCTCCCGGTTCTCTAATTTCCATCTTCGGAGACGGCCTGGCATCTTTGATGACCAAAGCCGGCGTCGTGCCGCTGCCGACCTTCCTCGCCGATACGTGCCTCACGGTGAACAACCGGCCGGTCCCGCTGCTGTTCCTTTCGCCGGGCCAGATCAACGCGCAGCTTCCCTTCGAGATCACCGGAGCGGCGACGCTGGTGGTGCACAGCCCGGGTGGCGTCAGCGACGCGTTCCAGTTCCAGGTGCCCGACACGGCGCCGGCCTTGTTCAGTTCCAATTTTGGCGACCAGGCCAACCCGCCGATTCCGATCATTTTCCGCGCGTTCAATCAGGAGCCGGTGACACTGTCGAATCCTGTACGTCGCGGCGACGTGCTGACCATGTTCGGCAATGGCTTCGGCCGGGTGACCCCGGCGCTGGCATCGGGAGCGGCGGCTCCGCTCGATGCCTTGCTGAGCACCCAGATCACCCCCACGATCACGATCGGGGGGGCGTCGGCCACGGTGCTGTTTTCCGGCCTGGCGCCGGGCTTCGTGGGTCTCAATCAGTTGAACATACAGGTCCCGCTGGATGCGCCGCTGGGCTTCAACGTGCCGCTGGTAATCACCGCCGGCACTCTGAATTTCCAGGTCATCCTGCCGCGCGTGGCGGCCGTGATCGAGCCATAACGTCCAGGAGTGTTACATGCGGATTGTTGCAGTGGTGGTGCTGCTTTGTGGCGTGACGAGCGCCGTTTGGGCTCAGACCCGGGACCGGTGGGAGGTCAGCGGCCAAGCCGGCGTGAGCCTCTACAACGACATCAAAGCCACGGGCACCAGCCCTACCCGGGCCGCCAACGCCGGCTTCTTTGACGGCGTGGCGGTGGGCGCCATCTGGACCCAAAACGGCGGCCACCACTGGGGCGGCGAATTCCACTATTTATTTCAGACCAACAATATGCGTCTCAAGGGCGCGGACAGCACCACCGGCCAGGCCGATTTCGGAGCCCAGTCCCACAGCTTCCATTACGATGCGGTGCTCTACTTCACCGACCGCGAGGCGCGCGTCCGGCCCTTCATCGCGGGGGGACCCGGCCTCAAGGTCTACCAGGCTACCGGTCAGGAGCGCGCGTTCCGTCCGCTGGATACGATCGTGGTCTTTTCCCACGATAATCAAGTCAAGTTCATGGCTTCCGGGGGCGGCGGAGTCAAGGTACGGGTGGGACGCAACACCCTGCTGCGGTTCGATTTCCGGGATTATGTGACGGGGATTCCGAAGGGATTCGTGACCTTTCCGGGCGTCAAGTTCGGCGGCCAGTTCCACAACCTGGTGGGGACCGCCGGCCTGGGGATCACGTTCTAGGCGGTCTTTTTTCTAGGCGGTCTTCGCCAGGATCATACAAACCAGGTTCCACACCACCACGCCGCTGTAGCCCAGGTTCGCCAGCTTCATCACCCGTTCCTTGTGGTGATGCACTGCAATAATCGCGATGATAACCGTGCCCAGCTTGGCCAGGAGAATGCCCACCAGCGGGCTCCAGCGGATCAGGGCCGCCACCAGCCAGCTCGCCTCGAAGAGTCCCATCTTCAAGAACAGGAGGGTGGTAAGAAGATCCAGCAATTGCAGATAAACAAACAAGGCAAGTGGTCCGCTGGCCCAGCCCCAACTCCGAATAGTGTCCATGGTTCCAGGATACGGAAGGGGCCTTCTCGGGCCAATTGGGGCTTCGCTCTAACCCGGTAAGTTTTCTCTTGTAGAGGGGCTTCCAAGCATCGCCTTAGAAAGGGGGTCGGAAGGTCATACGACTCATGCTATGATTCCCTATCACCTTGGTTCGGTAACGGCGTGGAATACGAGCCTTTCAGCCACGTACTGTTGGAACAGCGAAGGGGGAGCCGCGCGTTTCTGGCCTCCAGTTCCACGCATGTCAACCTGGTGCTGGTGCTGGTCTTCTGGCGGTTCATCAGCCCGGCGCCCGACCTGAATTTTCGCCCTAAGGTATACGAAACAAGGATCATACGGTACGAAGTGCCGGAGCCGCTGCTGTTCGCCGGCGCGGGACGTGCCGGGGGCGCGGGCGGCGGACAGGGCGGCCGCGCCGGAGCCTCGGGCGGCCAGAGCGGCGGGGGCGGGCAGTTGCGTCCGCCGAAGCTGACGATAGAGATCCCGCGGATGCCAGGCCTGAGCCTGCCCGGACCAGCCGCCCCGAAGGCTCCCGAAGCGGCGGCGCAGGCCCCCGCCCCGGGGCCACCGAAGCCGACCTTCGAGCTGCCGCAGTCCAAGCCTACGCCGCATCGCGACCTGATCATCCAGCCGGAATTCTCGCCGGACACGGCGATCGCGGGCCGGCCGCAACTGCCGAATCTGTTCCTGTGGTCGCAGCGGGAAATCAAGCCGCTCGAACGGCAGTTGCGGACCTTCACTCCCGGCGAGCCGGTGCGCCAGCAGCAGCCGCGTCCGCAAGCCTTGCCCGACGCGCCGCCGAAGCTGGAGCTCCCCAACCAGGAAGTGCAGGTCACGGATTTGAAGGTGGCCGAGGTCACCACCAAGGTCGAGAAACCGAAGCTGCCGGTTTTTGCCGCGACCACGTCGCCGGTGCGGCTGCCACGGCGGAATCTCGACGCGCCTTCCGAGATCCCCGGCATGGCGCTGCCGCCCAAGGGTGAGCCGGTGAACCTTCTGGCGATCATGGACCGGCTCGCTCCGCCCTCGTCGAGTTACGCGGTCGAGGCGGGGAACCGTTTCCCGTCGCCGGAGCCCGGCGGCGGAGGCGGAGAGAACGGGACCGGAATGGCCGCGGGTGGGGCGGGCAACGCGGCGGCCGGCGCGGGAAGCGGAACAGGCTCCCAACCGGGCGCGGCCGGCGCGGGCGCCGGTGGCGCGGGAGCAGCCGGAGGCGGGGCGCGGGCCGGAACTGGAGCCGGAGCCGGGACGGGCGGCGGCACGGGCAGTGGCGCGGGCGCCGGAACAGGCCCTGGGACTGGTGCGGGCACCGGCGCCGGCAGCGGCAGCGGAAGTGGCCGCGGCGCGGGATCGGGGACCGGCGGCAGCGGTAGCGGCAGTGGCGCGGGAGCGAGCGGTCCCGGCACGGGAGCCGGACGGCCGGGCTTGGGTGCAGGCGGCGGAAGCGGAAACGGCGCGGGCGCCGGAGGCAGCGGGGCTGGGCTCGGCGCGGGATCCGGGACGGGGGCGGGCGGGCGAGGCTCGGGTTCCGGCTCGCGGCCCGGCGGGCAGGGGAGCGCGGTCGATATCGGCGGACTGAGCATCGCCGGCGGAGGCATCGCCATCCGCACGGAGTCTCCCAACACGTCTACCTTCGACGTTGTGGTGGTGAACCCCAACGCCGGGGAGATGCTGCCGGAGAGCGCCGGCGTCCTGAGCGGCCAGCCGGTCTATACGGTCTATCTCACGGTGCCGGGCTCGCCGCGCGAGTGGATCCTGCAATTCGCCGTGCCGCACGCGCGCGAGCCGGTGGAGCAGCGCACCACGACCTCCGTTCGGATCGGGGCGGCGGCGCCGGTGCGGCCGCCGTTTCCGCTCCGCAAGCCCAACCTGCAACTGGGACCGGAAGCGGCCGGGGCCACCGGCCGCATCGTGATTTTCGGCAACATCAACGTCAAGGGAACTCTCGAAGAGCTGCGCGTGATTCGCAGCGTGCGCAGCGAAATCGATCAAGCGGTAATCACCTGCCTGAAGCAGTTTCAGTTCCGTCCGGCAGTGCGCGACGGCGCGCCGGTGCTGGTGGAAGCGCTGTTCGGAATTCCTCTGAACTGAGGCGCCCGGGACCTTTCGAAGGCCTGCGAAGAGAACTTTTCAAATTCCAGGCAGGCTATCCGGCAGTACCTTAAGTACCGTTGAGTCGAAGTGTTAGTTTGTAGGTCCGCATTTTGGCCGAAATATAAGAAACTGTTGCGTGAGGTACGTATAGAACTACTAAGTGCTCTATTAATTAGCTGCCGTCTCGTTCTATTGACCGCTTACGAAAAACCGTTTAGATTCTTCTTAGTCGTCACAGGATCGCCGCGCTCATCTGGCGGGACTCTTGCGCCCGGATACTGCTGTCCTGGCGACTCGGAGGTATGTCTTGCGCACGCCGCGATTGCCGTTGTTTTGTAAGCGTCGCGGGCAGGCTCTGATCGAGGCAAGCCTGATGATGCCCATGCTGTTCTTCCTGTTTTTGGGTATGACGAATTTCGGGTTTTATATTTACGCGTTCATCGAGGTGGGCAACGCGGCGCGTGTGGCGGCGCAATTTACGGCGAACGGGCTAGGTGGCAACCAGGCAGCAGCGTGCCAGGCGGCCCTTCGCGAACTCAAGAGTATGCCGAACGTGTATACCTTAGCTGACAACTATGCGTGCGGCGCCAATCCCCTAACCGTGACGGTGGTGCCCCCGACCGACCCGGACCCGGGGGTAAGCAAGACGTGGGTGCAGGTCAGTTACCAGACGATCAAGTTGTTTCCGCTGCCTTTCATGTCGGGGCAGATGATCATCAACCGCCATGCGGTCATGCGGACCATGAACTAAGTCAAGGGCGATGAAGGACCAGGCGAACGGCAAACGCGGGCAGCAACGAGGGAACGCTAACGTGGAGTTTGCGCTGTGCGCGATCTTCATTATTTTCCTGATGATCTCGATGGTGGACATGGCGCGGGGTCTGTGGATTTACCATACGCTGGCGGAAACAGTACGCGATGGGACACGCGCCTCGATTGTGCGCGGCAGCCGGTATGCGAACCCAAACACCAAGGTCCGGATGACGGATACCAAGCTGGCGGACACTCTCAGCGTGATGCGGAAATTCGCCATTGGGCTCGACTCCGCTGTCTTGGACGTGGTGTTCGAGACGGTCAACCCCAACACCGGGGTGGCTACAACTTACGCTACCTGCAAGGCGAATGGAACTGGTTGCGCTGCGACCCAACCCTGGCCGCCGGACGCGTTCGACACGGCCGGCCAGGTCATTGGCATAACGGCACGCTATCCATACAACTCCATGGTGGTGATGTATTTCCCAGGGATGAAAGGTGTGCAATTTGGCAAGTACGTGCTCGGCAGCACGTCGCGGGCAAGCATTGTTTTTTAGGCGGAGGGCCTCAGTGGAGGAAGCTGCCATGAAGAGACAGATCCGAAGCGGGCGGACGGGCTCGGTCATCGTGATGGTCACCGTTGCAGCGCTGCTGTTGTTCGGCATTGTCGGCATCGTCGTCGACATCGGGTTGGCCTATTACTACAGGCGGGCGGCCCAGGCGTCGGCCGACGCAGCGGCCCAAGCGGGAGCCAAGAATGCGTACGAGCAGGGCCTGGCCAAGGGTAATTTCACCAGCATCGACGGCGCCCAGGTTCAGGCTGCGGCGATTAAATACGGTACCTTGAACGGCTTCACGGATGGAGGCGACAACAGTAGACAGACGGTCGTGATCACGTCGGGTACGGATAAGAGTGGCCTTCCGGGAGACCTCAACAACCTCAATATCTACTACTGGGTCCAGGCGCAGGTGAAGACCAAAGTTAACTCGCTCTTCATTACGGCGGCTGGCGGAGGGGACAAACTGGAATCCGGAGCGGTCGCAATCGCCGCCGTCCTGCAAGCACCTTTGTTGGGATCCGTTTATGTTCTAGACCGCGCTTGTGAACCACTGGCTGGAGGCGCCTTCGATTGTTCCACTGCGAAACAGGACAACGCGGGCCTGGGCAAGGGCGTGGACGTATTTCGAAGCGGAAACGGCTCGATCACGGTGGACGGCGGGGTCTTCATCAATTCGTCGGCGAATAACAATGGTCCGAGTGGGAATCCACCAGGGCCTGTTTCTAAGAATTACGCCCTCGAACAAAACGGAAGCCCGAACAATTTGCCGATCGTCGCGCCACTCATTCAGTTTGCGTGGGACGGCAATTACAAGGGGGCGCCGGACCCGAAGTCCGGTCTGACGTACACCAACGGCCCGCAGGTCCCGGATCCGACGTACAGCATGAACGTCAACGGTAAGCAGCCGACGGTCAAGACGGTAACCGACCTGGTGACGTCGTCGACGCCGATTTACGGTGTCGTCGGCAACGCCCTCAGCGGGACCTTCGGCCCTGGCGTGTATGTGGGTATCAACCCTCCGATAGTGGGCAATCCGATCACCTTTACCGGTGCGCCGATCCTGTTAAACGGCGTAACGTTTACAGGCACATCATCGACCAACAACACGTTCATCTTTCTCGGTGGAATGAAGGTGACTGATGCTACCTTCGCGCCCGGGATCTATGTCGCAGGAGGCGTGACTGGTAATAACTTTGCCCTGGATCTCGGTAAGGCGACCGCCAAGGACGGTGGAGGCGGCCAGTTCGGAGAGATGTTCCTGTTGACGAAGCCCGATTACCAGCCGACTGCAAGCGCGACGAAACTCCTAGACCTTGCTCCTACCAATGGGCAATTTCCGATCCAGCCTATTGCGACCACCGGTACGGCAATTGGAGCCCTCCGCCAGGGGGATTTCACAACGGTAGCGACTTGGGGCTTCGGCTCGACCAATTTGAAATCGGGCCAGGGCAACGCCGACATTAATCTGACTGGTCTCAAGGGTCGTGCCGCCTGTGATGCGGGCGCGTGCCCGGCTGGTGATGCTGAACTGTATCTTTATCAGCCCGCTTTGTTGTGGCAGGATCGGCGCAACTGCGTCGGTGTGATCCCGATACCCGGTTACACGCCCGGTCCCGGCTGCCAGGGTACTACGGACTCCGTCAAGATCACAGCCGACGCTTCCTCGTTCGGGGGACTGAACGGGATGATCTATCAGCCGCGAGGCGCTCTCTTCGACCTATCCGGGAACGGCACCAAGCAGGACGCCACCAAGCTCATTACGGGGGCAATAAGCCTAAGCGGCGGACCGAACATCACTTTGACCCCCAATCCTACTTCGACCAATCAGATCATCGTTTCTCTAATTCGCTAGCCAATGACCCAAGGCGCCACAATCCGGTCCCGGCTGTTTCCGTCGCTGAGCGACGTGGTGTTCTGCACCACGCTGCTGCTGCTGTTCCTCATGGCGGAAGGGGCGACGTCGCTGCTGAAGGATTCGGACACCGGCTGGCACATCCGGACCGGTCAGTGGATCCTGCAGCACCACGCTGTGCCGAGGCAGGACCTATTCTCGTTCAGCAAGCCCGGCGAGCCGTGGTTTGCCTGGGAGTGGGGGAGCGACGTGCTCTTCGCGCTGGTGCACCAGTACGCGGGTCTGGCGGGCGTGGCGCTGCTGGCGGGCGTGGTGATCGCGCTGCTCTACGCGCTGCTCTACCGGCTGATGCTCCGCCAGGGGGTCAACCTGGTGGTGGCCTTGCCCCTGGTGATGCTGGCCAGCTATGCCGGGTCGATCCACTGGCTGGCGCGGCCGCACATGTTTAGCTGGCTCTTTGGATTGCTCTTCTACTGGGTGCTGCTCGAGGTCCCGGTGGAACAGCCGCGCGTGTTCTGGCTGGTCCCGCTGACGGCGTTATGGACCAACCTGCACGGGAGCTTCGTGCTGGGCCTGGTGCTGATCGCGGTATTCGCGGCGGGCGAGGTGGTGCGGGCGGCGGTCACGTCCGGCCAGGAGAGCGGGAACAGCCGGCGCGAGGCGCTGGGGCGGGCGGGCCGGTATGGCCTGCTGCTGGCGGCCTGCGCCGCAGCGAGCCTGGTGAACCCGTATTTCTTCCGGGTCCACCTGCACATCTTCAAGTACTTGCAGGACGACTACATCCTGAATCACATCGGCGAATTCTTCTCGCCGAACTTCCGGTTTACGCCGGCGAAGTTCTTCGAGGTCCTGCTGGTGCTGGGGGGTGGGGCGGCGGTGTGGGCGGTGCGGCGCGGGCGGTACGCGCAGGCGCTGCTGGTGGTGGCGTTCACCCACTTCAGCCTGCAATCCGCGCGGCACATTCCGCTCTATGCGATTTTCGTCGCGCCGGTGATCGGGGGCGCGCTCACCGAGGCGCTGGAGGCGGCGAAGAATTCGGTGGGCCTTTCCGGCTGGCTGCGCTCCACGCTGGTGGGTTTCAAGAAGTTCGGCGACGATAATCGGCCCCTCGACTTGCGGCCGCGCGTCTATGCGCTGTCGGTCGTGGTTACGATTTTTACCTGCGCGCTGGTGATTCTCTCCACGCAGGCGGGGCGTCCTAAGGAGCTGCGGGCGCAGTTCAATCCCCAGCAATTTCCCGCGCGGGCGGCCGATTACCTGGCCCTCTCCGGTCCGGATACGGATATCTTCACCACCGACCAGTGGGCCAGCTACCTGATTTACCGGTTCTATCCCCGGGTGCGGGTCTTTATGGACGGGCGGAGCGATTACTACGGCGCCGCGGTGGGCAACCTGTATCTGAACGTGATCGGCGTGCAGTACACGTGGGAAAAGACGCTGGACGACTACCGGGTTCGCACCGTGCTGCTGCCGGCCTCCGAGGGGCTGGCCGGGGCGATGAAGGAATCCCGCCGCTGGCACGTGGACTACGACGACGGCATAGCGATTTTGTTTTCGCGCACTGCGGAAGGACCGGCGCAACTGGCCGCCAACCGCGCGGACGACCGGACGAAGGAAGTCCGGCCAACTCTCAACCCGGCGACGGCGTCTGGGGAGGCGCCGGACCGGCCCTAGTTTTTTGATTTCGGTCAGTGAGGAGAATACTGTGAAGTTTTTCGCGCTAACTCGGAAGTTTCTAAAAGAAGAGGCGGGGCAGGACACGATGGAGTACACGCTGCTGCTGGGTTTTGTGGCCCTGGCGGCGGCGGCTATTTTCCCGATCGTCACCGACAGCATCAAGACGATCTGGAACGTGGCGAGCAACCACTTGTCCAACGCGGCCAAGGCGGCCTCTTAACGCCCGTGGTGGTGTTTTCGCGCGCTGCGGAAGGACGGGCTCAACTGGCCGCCAACCGTAGCGCTTACGGCGGGACCCCCGCGGTCCAGCCAGCTTTCAACCCGGCGGCGGCGTCTGGGGAGGCGCCAGGCCGGCGGTAGTTTTCTGATTTCGGTCAGGGAGGAGAATCGGTTGTGAAGTTTATCGCGCTCACTCGAAAGTTTCTCAGAGATGAAGCTGGGCAAGACACGATGGAATACACCCTGCTGCTGGGTTTTGTGGCCCTGGCGGCGGCGGCTATTTTCCCGATCGTCACCGACAGCATCAAGACGATCTGGAACGTGGCAAGCAACCACCTGTCGAATGCGGCTAAAGCGGCCGCCTAACGCACCGGAAGGAGGTGGACATGTGGTTCTTGAAACGAACACGTGAGCTTCTCCAGCAGGAAGACGGGCAGGACACGATGGAATATACGCTGCTGCTGGCCTTTGTGGCTATGGCAGCAGCGGCTATCTTCCCCGTCGTTACGGACAGTATCAAGGTTATCTGGAACGTGATGCGTAACCACCTGTCCAATACGGCCAAGGCGGCAAGCTAACTCCCGTCTTGACCACTAACCCTCAGGCGGCTGCTGGTGTCCGGTACGCAGGGGACGCTGCCAGCGGCCGGTAAGGCGGGAGCATCCCGCAGGAAAATGGGAGTTTAAATGACACGATTACTTGTACACGGCAAGCGTTTTCTCCGGCAAGAAGACGGACAGGACACGATGGAATACACGCTGCTGCTGGGTTTTGTGGCCCTGGCGGCGGCGGCTATTTTCCCGATCGTCACCGACAGCATCAAGACGATCTGGAACGTGGCGAGCAACCATCTGTCGAACGCGGCTAAAGCGGCGGCCTAGAACTGTTGTGGGACGTCGCCACGTGGTTGGAGAGCTGGCTGCAGGCCGTAGCAGGCAGCCAGCGGTGGTGGCAATTCTGAATCGTAGGGGAACATCCCCCGGTTCCCCCGCGGTCAGATGGACAGTGGGGCAGGCATGAGGCAAGTAGGCAGGCAGGTAAGCGAGAATCAGGCGTCCGGCGGCCGCATGGACCGCGGGACGGGAGCAGGTGAGATATGAACCGACGGTTAATGACCGTACTTGGGTTTGCATTTTTGGTGGCCCTGGGAGCGACGTTCCTGCTTTACGGGCTGATCGCGAGCCGGGTGCGGGGGAGCAATCAGCCGGTGGCGAACCAGCAGTTGATAGTCGCGGTTCGCGATTTGCAGCGCGGTGAGCTGATCAAAGATGCGGACCTCAAGACGGTAGCGTGGGGCTCTTCCGAATCGCCTAAAGGATCTTCTGCCGATCGCAATCTTCTCGTCGGGCGCGGCGTTATCAGCGAGATCGTCGCCGGCGAGCCTATCATCGACTCCCGGTTGGCGCCGAAGGATTCGGGCGCGGGCCTGGCGCCGGCGATTCCGATCGGCAAGCGGGCGGTCGCGCTCCGCGTCAACGATGTGGTGGGTGTCTCCGGCTACGTGCTGCCGGGCTCGCGCGTGGACGTGCTGATCACCGGCAATGCCCCCGGGCAGAACCCGCAAGGACCCGAGATCCGGACCATCCTCCAGAATGTGGAGGTGCTTTCGGCGGGCACGAACATCCAGCGCGACGCCGAGGGCAAGCCGATCCAGGTGCCGGTGATCACGGTGCTGGTGACGCCGGAAGACGCGGAAACGTTGAGCCTGGCGAGCAACGAGACGCGTATCCAACTGGTGCTGCGCAATCCGCTGGACGACCAGAAGGGGGAGTCGAAGGGCACCGCCGTGGGACGGCTGTTCAAGGGCGGGCCCGCGCCGGAAGACAAGGGGCCGCGGCGTCCGGCCGCGCCCAGGACGGTGGTGGTGAAGGCGCCGGAGCCCCCGCCGCCCCCGCCCCCCCCGCCGCCCATCGTGGTGGAACTGTTGAAGGGACCGACGCGCAGCAGCCAGAATTTTGAGCCGGCGCCGGTAGCGCCGTAACGGACTGGGAGGCTGACGAGTGACGACAAGGAGCGCCGCGTGAGAAAGACGCGACTGGGATGGGCAGGGCTCGCACTTTTGATAGCTGTGGCAGTTCCCACGGCCGCTCGGGGCCAGGCGGCCGGGGAAACGCGGGAACTCTCCGTGCTGGCGGGCAAGTCGGTGATGATCGACTCGACCCCGGTGATCCAGCGCGTCTCAGTAGCCACGCCGGAGGTCGCCGACGCCATCGTGGTGAACCCGCACGAGGTCTTGATCAACGGCCGCTCGGCGGGCGCCACCAGCCTGATCTTGTGGCAGGAAGGCGGCGGGCGTATTTTCTTCAACCTGGTGGTGAGGCTCGACTTGCAGCCGACCCTGCAGCAGTTACAGGAGAGCTTTCCGGACGGCAACGTGCAGGCCACTTACGAGAACGGCACCTGGTTCCTGCGGGGAACCGTGCGCGATGCGACGGAGGCCGAGCGCGCCCAGGCCATCGTGGCCACCGCCGGAGGCGGAAGAGTCGTAAACCTGCTGCGGTTGCAGCCTCCGGCCGCCGAACCGCAGATCATGCTCAAGGTCCGCTTTGCCGACGTGGACCGGGCGGCGGTCCAGGACCTCGGGGTGAACCTCATCTCGAATGGGGCCCTGAATACGATCGGCACCATTCAGACCGGCCAGTTCGGCGCGATAACGCGGCCCAACGTCGGGGGCGCCACCGGCAGCGGCAACCAGCAGCCGTTCCTGGTGCAGGACCTGCTGAACATCTTCGCTTTTCGCCGCGACATCAACCTCGGCGCTACCATCCGCGCCTTGCAGCAGAAGCGGCTGCTGCAACTGCTGGCGGAGCCCAACCTGGTGACTTTGAACAACCGCGAGGCGAATTTCCTGGCGGGCGGCGAGTTCCCCTTCCCGGTAGTGCAGGGCGGGGCGGCGGCCGGGGCCGTCACCATCCAGTTCCGGGAGTTCGGCGTGCGGATCAACTTCCTGCCGAGCCTGACGCCCCGCAACACCATCCGGCTGCGGGTGCGGCCGGAGGTCAGCTCGCTCGATTTCAGCAACGCGATTACCATTTCCGGTTTCACCGTGCCGGCCATCTCCACGCGGCGGATCGATTCGGAGGTGGAACTGGCCGACGGACAAAGCTTCATTATCGGCGGCTTGCTCGACAACCGCACGATTGAGTCGTTCACCAAGATTCCAGGGTTGGGGGACATCCCGATCCTGAAGAACCTGTTCCGGAGCCGGTCGGTGACCAAGAATAATTCGGAGCTGATGGTGCTGGTGACGCTCGACCTGGTGCAGCCTTTCGAGGCCGGCCAGCCGCCGCCGCCTCCCAAGACCGACATGCCCTACCTGGAGATTCCGGGCCAGCACCCGGTGACCAACCAGAAGGCCGCTGAGCCACTGGCGCCGCCCGCGCCCGCGCCGGCGCCCACGGCGGCCCCGGCGGCTCCGGCCCCGGCTCCGCCGCCGGCGCCAGGAGGTAACCGTTGAGACCCATTAGCGCCGCACTGGTCGTGGAGCGGCAGGCTTTCCGCACGCAGGTACTGGAGGAGTTGAAAGCCGCCCCAGTGCGGATCGTACTCGACCAGGGCGCTTTCGGCGCCTGGCAAGTCGTGCAGGAAAAGCTCCAGCGGCTGGCGCCGGACGTGGTGGTGGTGGACCTGTCGGATCAAACCGAAGACCGGTTTGAGTGCATCCGCCGGCTGCGGACGCTTTCTCAACCGCCCGCGGTAGTGGTGATCCACGATTCCGACGAGGCCGCGGTAATTCTGAAGGCCATGCGGGCTGGGGCGACGGAGTTCCTGACGGTGCCCCTGGAGGCCGGGAGTCTGCAGACGGCGCTCGATCGCATCGCCGCGCTGCTGCCGGGCCGGGAGGTCCACAGCGAGTCGGGAGGCCAGGTGCTGGCGTTTCTTTCGGTGAAGGGCGGGGCTGGCGCCACGACACTGGCTTGCGGAACGGCGGCCGTGCTCGGCAAGGGGGCCAGCCGGGAGGTCCTGCTCGCCGACCTCGATGTCGAAACCGGCAACGTGGCGTTCGCGATGAAGGCCAACTCGCACTACAGCATCCTGGACGCCTGTCGCAGTATCAGCCGGCTGGATGCGCACTACTGGAAGGGCATTATCTCGAACGGCCTGCCCGGCCTGCACATCCTGACGGCGCCGGCCGACCCGCGGGCGATCGAGACCCCCCAGGGCGTGGAAGTGCGCCAGGTGCTGAACTTCGCGCGGACCCTCTACCCCTTCAGCGTCATTGACCTGCCGAGCCACCTCGGCCCGCTGACGCTGGCGGCGCTCGAGGACGCGGACCGGGCCTTCCTGATCACGACCACGGAACTACCCTCCCTGCACCTGGCCAAGCGGACCCTGCAGATGCTCTCCTTCCAGGGCTACCCCCAGCAGCGCCTGGCCCTGGTGCTCAATCGCGCTACGCGGCGGGATGAGGTGACCACGGAGGACATCGAGCGCAACCTGGGCGTGCCGGTGTTCTGGCGGTTTCCCTTCGATGCGGAAGGCGTCAACGAGTTTTATGTGAAAGGCGGGACGATCGGGCCCAAGTCGGACCTGGGCCGGTCGATCCGCCAGTTTACGGAAAAGATCTCCGGCGCCCCGGCGCCCGCGGAGAAGACGAAGAAGTCGTTCCTAGGTATCTGACGACTGGGCAGTGGCGGGATGAAAACGCGAGGAGGCCATTATGAGCAGTACTATTTCACAGATTGCGCGCCAGGGGGATGCCGGCTGGGAGCACCGGCTGATGGAGCGCCGCGCGCCCAGTACTGAGCACCTGGAGCGCAAATTTGCGCTCCACCGCAAGCTGCTGGACAAGATCAACCTGGAGAGGCTCAGTTCCATCAACCAGGACCGCATCCGAGGCGAGGTCCGCGCGGCCGTGGTGAGCCTGGTAGAGGAGGACAAGACCCCTCTGAACATGGTGGAGAAGGAGCAACTCGTCGAAGAGGTCCTCGACGAGGTGTTCGGCCTGGGGCCGCTCGAGCCGCTGCTGCAGGACCCCACGATCAGCGACATCCTGGTGACCACTCCCCACTTGGTCTACATCGAGCGCGCCGGCAAACTCTACCTCACGCCGGTGCAATTTAAGGACGACGGCCACTTACTGCGTATCATCGAGAAAATCGTGTCGCGGGTGGGCCGGCGCATCGACGAGTCGTCGCCGATGGTCGACGCGCGGCTGCCGGACGGGTCGCGTGTCAACGCCGTGATCGCGCCGCTGGCCGTGGACGGGCCCTTGCTGTCGATCCGGCGGTTCGGCCGCGATCCCCTGACGGCGGAAGACCTGGTGAAGAACGTCACGCTGACCCGCGACATGCTGGAGTTGCTGCGGAGCTGCATCGCGGCGCGGCTGAACGTGATCATCTCGGGCGGAACCGGCGCCGGCAAAACGACCCTGCTCAATGCCCTCTCCTCCGCCATTTCGGAGGACGAGCGCATCGTCAGTATCGAGGACGCCGCTGAATTGCAGCTCAAGCAGATCCATGTGGCGCGCCTGGAGACGCGTCCGCCGAACATTGAAGGCCAGGGCGCGGTACGGCAGCGGCAACTCGTGATCAACGCTCTGCGTATGCGTCCCGACCGCATCATCGTGGGGGAGGTCCGCGGCGAGGAGGCCCTGGACATGCTGCAGGCCATGAACACCGGCCACGATGGCTCGCTGACCACGGTCCACGCCAACAGTTGCCGCGACGCTATCAGCCGGTTGGAGGTGATGGTGGGCATGGCCAACGCCAACATGGCGCCGAAGAGCATCCGGCAGCAGATCTCCTCGGCGGTGGACCTGTTCGTGCACGTCGCGCGCCTGAGCGACGGCACGCGCCGCCTGACGCACATCACGGAGTGTGTCGGCATGGAGGGCGAGACGGTGACCCTGCAGGATATTTTTGTGTTCGACCGTCTGGGGTTAACGCCGGAGCGGCGGGTGATCGGCCAGTTCCGGGCCACCGGCATCCGGCCCAAGTTCGCGCAGAAGCTGCGGGCCTCGGGCATCAATCTGCCGGCCTCGCTGTTTGAGACGGTCACCGAAGTGCGTTAGAGGAGCTATGTTTTCCACTCTGCTGGTTGTCGCGTTCCTGGTGGTGTTCGGCATGGTGCTGATCGCCGCCTCGCTCGCCTGGAATGTTACCGAAAGAAAGCGGCAGCGCGTGCTGGACAAGCGGCTGCAGCGCACGCTTGCCGAGATGACCGAGGTGGACACCGACCTCCTCAAGAAGAGCTCCGCCAGCGAGGTGGAGTTCTATGGCAAGCTGCTGGACCGATTTTCGTTCACCGCGACCCTGCAGGATCAACTGGCGCAGGCCAACATGAAGTGGTCGGTGGGCTTCCTGGTCGGACTCATGCTGGTGAGCGGGCTTTTAGCTCTCAACATTCTGATGCGGGTCCGTTACGTGCCGGGCTACCTCGTTCCCCTGGGAGTGGCGGCGGTGGGGTTCCTGCCCTACTGGGTGGTGCTGCGGAAGCGTACCCGTCGCCTGGCCCAGTTCGAGGAGGAATTCCCGGAGGCGCTGGACTTTCTGGCGCGCGCCATGCGGGCCGGCCACGCCTTCTCCATCAGCCTGGAGCTGCTCTCGCAGGAGTCGCCCGACCCGCTGGCCACGGAGTTCCGGCAGGTGACGGAGGAGCACAATCTGGGCTTGCCGCTGGAGGCCTCGCTCGTGAACCTGGCGCGGCGCGTGCCGCTGCTCGACGTGCGGTTCTTCGTCTCGGCGGTCATGCTCCAAAGCCGGACCGGCGGCAACCTCAGCGAGATCCTGATTAAGCTCGGCTACGTAATTCGCGAGCGGTTCAAGTTGAAGGGACAGGTCCGGGCGCTGAGCGCCCAAGGCCGCCTGACCGGCAAGTGCCTGGCGGTGATGCCGATCGTCGTGGTCTTACTGATGATGGTTGTGAATGCCGAATACATGCGCGGACTGTTTGACTTCCCTTACGGCCGGCATCTTATCGGAGCGGCCGTCATCTTGCAGTGTCTGGCTTTTTACGTGATCCGCCGGATCGTCGACATTAAGGTGTGATGTCATCATGCTGATGGTCATTATTGCGTTGTGGTTTGTGGCGGTGCTGGGCGCCATTTCGTGGGTCGGATACCGTTACTGGGTCAAGCCGGCGGCCTACCTGGACCGTGTCGGCGGCGAGGGCGGCGCAGTGGCCGTCGAACTCGATGATCATGACCCGGCTCCCATGACCGGGGTCACCAGGATGATGCGGCAGGTAGGGGAGTCGGTTCCGACCAACCCCGGCGCCTTGCGCCAGAAGCGCAAGCTGCTCATCGCCGCGGGTTACCGCTCCGATTCGGCGGTGGCCGTGATGTACGGCCTCCAAATTGCCTGCGGAGTAATGCTGGGCCTGCTGACCGCCGTCGCCCTCACCAGCACCCGGGTCCTCTCGCCGCCGCAAGCCCTCGGGGCCGGTATCCTGGTCGGGCTGTTGGGCTACGCCCTGCCCAACGAGATTCTGCGCCTGCTGATTCAGCGGCGCCGGCAAATCTTGCGGCATTCCCTGCCCGACGCGCTCGACCTGCTGGTCATCTGCGTGGAATCCGGGCTGGGTCTGGATCAGGCGCTGCAAGAGGTTTCTCAGGAGCTGCTCTTAACTCACCGCGAGCTCAGCGAGGAGCTGGCGCTGGTGAACTACGAACTGCGCGCCGGCAGCCGGCGGTCCGAGGCGCTGCGCAATCTGGCCTCCCGGACCGGCGAAGGGGAGATCAAGAAGCTGGTGGCTATTCTGATCCAGACCGACCGCTTCGGCACCTCCATCGCCCAGGCGCTCCGGACCCACGCCGACTTCATGCGGGTGCGCAGGCGCCAGGTGGCCGAGGAAAAGGCCAACAAAGTGGGCGTCAAGCTCGTGTTTCCGATCTTCTTCTTCATTCTGCCTTCGATGTTCTTAGTGACGGTGGGCCCGTCGCTGCTCTACCTGTTGTTCGAGTTCCTGCCGAAGATGAAGCAGGGCTTGTAGTGCACGCCACACCCAAAGTGGTGTAGACTACCCTTCGATGGAGGAAGAATGGACTCCACGACAGTCCGGGTGATATGCGCCGTTCTGGCGGTGCTGCTGTTGGCTGTTATCGTGATGCGTCGACGAGGGAAGAGAGAGGAGTAAGAAGCGCGCCGGCTCGCGGTGGCCGGCCTGAGAGAGAACAATTTCTCCCTTACGACGCGGTCGACTTGTCGAGGGTGGGCTCCAAGCACATGTTCGGGACAGCCTGAAGGCCGGGTCTGTGGCACCAGGAAGTGTAGTGCGCCCGCGGTCCGTCGCGGCATTAACCTGGGTTGCGGCTGGGCTCTTGGCTGGCTTCTGGCTCGGGGCCATCTTTGGGGCGGCCGCTCGCACCGGCGACCCGGGCGACTTCTCGGCGTTCTATGGCGGAGCTAGAGTGCTGCGGACCGTAGGACCCCGGGCCCTCTACGATTTTCCCGCCATGGAACGGATCACCCGGGCGTCCTTTCCCGGCCCCTACGCCGTTCTTCCTTTCATTCGGCCTCCTTTCTACGCCCTGCTGCTCCAGCCGCTGGCGGTGTTACCGCCTCACGCGGCACTACTTGCTTGGCTGGTGTTGAATGCCGCGGCCTTGCTCGGGAGCGTCTTTCTCCTGGCCGGCGTCACCGGCCGGGAGGCGCCGGTAGTTGCCTGGCACGCGGCGATCTTCTTTCCGGCCCTGGCCGCCTTTTTCAACCGGCAGGACGTGCCGCTACTGCTGCTGGCCGCTACCCTGGCCTATCGGCTGTTGAACCGTGGCCGGCCGTTCGCTGCCGGCTTGGCGCTGGCCGCCTGCACCGTCAAGTTTCACCTCGGGCTGTTGCTCCCGCTTGTCCTGGTGGTCCAGCGGAGTTGGAGGCTGCTAGCTGGCCTCGCGGCGGGAGCGGGTGTCGCCCTGGCGCTGTCCTTGCTCTTGGTAGGCCCCAGTGGCTGCTGGGGGTATGTCCGGATGCTCTTCGAGCGCACGGCGCCCAATATCGAAAACTATCCCGAGCGGCAAGCGAACCTCTCCAGTGTGGCGCGCGACTCGGGCCTGGAAATTCCGCTGGTGCTGCTCACTGCCGCGGCGGCCGCCGCCGCCGGCCGGCGGCTCCAGGCTCGCGAAGCGCTCGCGGCCGGCTGGCTGGGATCCCTGGCCATCGCGCCGCACGCGGTGATCTCTGACTACCTCCTGGCCCTTCCGGCCCTGCTGCTGCTGGCCCCGCTCGGGCGCGCCTGCTTTGTGCCTGGCGTGCTGCTACTTTTTCCAGTGGTTCCCCTGCTGCTGGTATGGGACGAGCGACTGATCGGATTGGCCCCCTTGCTGGCCCTCGCTTGCCTGCTGGGGGCGGTGATCCACGGCAGTTCGCGCCGGAGTGAAGTGTGAAGCGCGCGGCGGCGCCACCTCTCTCGACGCGACGGGCGGGCATCCTGATATTCATCGCCTGCCTGTTGCTCTATAACCTGAACCACCAATACCGAGGCACAGCCGACACGGCGCCCAATGTCTACCTGCCGATCAGCATCCTGCTCCACGGCGACCTGTACCTGGACCGCTACCCCACCCTCCCTGGAACCCAGCCCGGGCCGCCCTATCCTTACTACCTCCAGCCGTTTCACGGCCGGTTGATCTCCTCCTTCCCACCCACCCCGGCGTTGGTGGCTCTGCCCGTCTACCTGGTGCCGGCGCTGTGGCTCCGCGCCTCTCACACCCCTTACACCAGTGAAACTTTTTATCTCGTCTGCGTCACCGCGGCCAAACTGGCGGCGGCGGTGATCGCGGCAGCCGCCGTGGTGGTGGTGTTTCTGACGCTCGCGCCGCCGCTCGGCGTACCGCGGGCGCTGCCCCTCGCGCTGCTCTTTGCCTTTGGCACCTCGGCATTTCCAATTGTGAGTCAGGGGCTGTGGAGTCACGGGCCGGCGATGTTGTTTCTGGCGGGGGCCGCCTACCTGTCGTTGCATCAGCCCCAGCGGGTCGCGGCGCTTGGAACTCTGCTCGGCCTGGCCGTGGCCTCTCGCCCGCCGGCAGTGGTTCCGGCGATAGTCTTTGCCGCCTGTGCCGCCGCGCGAGACCCTCGACGCCTGTTGCAACTCCTAGGGGCCCCGCTTCTGATCGCAACCGGACTCGCAGCCTACAACTACCATTTCTTCGGCTCGGTTAGCGGCGGATATGAGCAGGTGAACCGCGCCGTCCTGGAGCGCCAGCAACTGACCGCCTTGTGGACCGTTAACCCCGGCCCAGCTCTGGCCGGTCTGCTCGTCAGTCCCAGCCGCGGCCTGCTGATTTTCTCGCCCTTTGCAGTGGCTGCCTTCGCCGGTCTCTGGCGGACTCTGCGCGACCCGCGCTGGTCGGAGTGGAAGCCAGTGGGACTCTCCGTAGCCGGCTACCTGCTGTTCTTCAGCTTCTATACCGGCTGGTGGGGCGGCATGTGTTACGGGCCGCGCTACCTCACCGACGTTTCTCCCTTCCTGGTGCTGTTGCTCGTCCCCGTCTGGCAGGATCTGCAGGCCGTCCGCTGGCGGCGGCTGGGATTTCATCTTTTGGTTTGGACCAGCATCTTCATCCAGACCCTGGGCGCCATGATGTGGGACGGGGAGTGGTACATCCGGCCCACTCACGTAGACGTCGATCACGCCCGGCTGTGGGATTGGAAGGATTCCGAGATCACGCGGCTCCTCCGGAATTATCGCTGGTCGCAGACCTCTTCCCAGGTGCCGGCCTTCGGCGGGCCCTCGCCGGATCAATCTCGTGAGTAGGCGGTGCTGACCAATCCAGTGGCGGCTCCCTTGCCGCCCGCCGTTCACGCGCCGCCGGGCACCGGCCGCGGCGATATCCTGGCGCGGGCCGCGATCGTCGTGGCGTGGCTGCTGCTCGGGTGCCTGACCTGGGGACACTGGGGGGAAGTGGCCCGCTACGACACCGGTCGCGAGATGTACGTGCCCTACGCGATGCTGCAGGGCAAGGCGCTCTATAAAGACCTGTGGTACACCTATGGCCCCCTCGCTCCCTGCTGGAATGCGCTGTTGTTCGCCGTGTTCGGCAGTCGGCTGGAGGTGCTTTACGCTTCCGGGCTGACGCAGGCCCTGGCTTTCGCGCTGCTGCTCTATGCCATCGCGCGGCGGTTTCTGCCGGTAGCGGCCGCGTCGCTGGCGGCCGGCTGCTTTCTGCTGCAGGCTTTCCAGCCCGACCTCTTCAACTTCGCGCTGCCCTACGCGCACGCCGCCACGCTGGGGGCCCTGTTCAGTCTTTGCACGCTCTACGGTTTGGTCCGTCACGTCCTGCGGGAGCCGGGGCCGAATCTGGCGGCGGCCGGGATGGCGGCCGGCCTGGCCCTGCTCACCAAGCAGGAGTTCGGGGCGGCGTGTTATTTGATCCTGGGCTTTGTGCTGGTCCTCGAGGCCCGCAGTCAGCGCTCCGCCGGCCGGTTGTTCGGGGGCCTGTGGCGCTGCCTGCCGGGCCTGCTGGTCAACGTCGCCGTGTATGGCTGGCTCGCCTGGCGGCTGACGCCGGCCGCCTTGTTTCTCGACAATCTCAACACGCCGTGGTCCTATCACATGCGCGCGGCAGGAATGCCATGGCTGGCGCGCAACGGCTTCCGCTTTCAGCCCCAGGAGATGCTGGCCGCTGCGTTTAGCGGGCTGATCTCTCTGGCCTTGTGGTTCCTCGTGGCGGCGCTCCTCGAGCGCCTGCTCGCCTGGCGCGGGACCTTGCCGGTGGCGGGCCTGTCGGTGATCGCCTTCGGGACCGCCGCTCATCTGAAGGACTGGCCTCTGGCCGGTGCTCTCTTTTTAGGGGTCCCGCTGCTGTTCTTCCCGATGGGCCTGCCGTGGCTGGCGGCGGGCTTGCTCGCGGTGTCGCTGTTGGAGTGGCGGCGCGACCACCACCCCCGCCACCTGGCAATTGCGGTGCTGTGCCTCTACGCCCTGGCGATCGGCCTGCGGGTTCTGTTTCTCACGCTGCCTGTCTACTATGGCGTCTATCACAGTCAGGCGTTGTTCCTCGTCTTCCTCATTCTGCTCACCCGTTTGACGGGCCACATGGGCCGGGCCTTTCCGGCTATCCTGGTACTCGAAGCGGCCGGACTGCTGGCGGCCGTGGCTCCGCGCCCCTCCAGCCTGCCCGCGCCCCTTCACACCGCGCGCGGCACGATTTACGCTGGTTCCTCCGAGGCGGCGGTTTACAAGCCGCTTCTCGCTTTCCTCGCGGAGCAACAAGCTCACGGCCGGACGTTCGTCGTGCTGCCGCAAGAGGTATCGCTCTACTTTTTCACCGGAACGCTGGCGCCCAGCCGCTGGTTCGGGCTGACCCCTGGCACCCTAGCCCCCGAGGCGCGACAGCAAGACTACATCGCGGATCTCGAACGGTACAACGCCGACTTCATCGTCGTCTCCAACCGTGACACCAAGGAGTACGGCCTGCCCTACTTCGGCCTCGACTACGACCGCGCGGTCTATGCCTGGATCCTGCAGCATTACGAGCCCGCGGGAGAATTCGGACGCTTCGTCCGCGACGTTCCGGGCGCTTACGGCGTGCGCATCTATCGCCGGCGATGACCATCGCCGTGAGCCTAGCCGGACGCCGCCTATACTGACGTGTTGCGCCTTCACTAACGCGAGAGGGTCACCTCTCTAGCGCGACTCAGCTACACTAAGAACTTGCACGCAGAGGGAGTCGAGGCTTCTCCGGCATATTTGCGACCTCCACCTCGGAGAGCCAGTCGGGCCCTGTGGGCGGTATGCTTGGTGGCCTTTCTGGCTTTTGCCTCCCTCTGGGCCTCTCACGCCCGGACGTACCGGGAAATGGGCTGGGACTTCACGATGTTTTACGTCGCCTCCCATCTTCCCGCGGGCCAGCTCTACAACCGGACGGCTTATCTGGAAACGGCGGAGCGCCTTCTGGGTGGCTCCGAGGTCAAATACTTCCCTCCTTACATCCGGCTCGCCATCTTCGCGCTGCCCTTGAGGCCCCTGGGCTGGTTTTCTTACAAGAATGCTTTTCTCATTTGGACCGCCATCCAATTTGGCTGTTATCTCGCAAGTCTGTTCCTGCTGCGGTCGATCTACCCTTTCCCCCCCGAGGCGCTCCTCGGTTGGGCGCTATTCTATCCTTCCATGCATGGCATCTGGCAAGGACACGACGAATCCGCCCTGCTGCTGCTGGTTGTCGTGGCTTTCTTTCTCTTGAAATCCGGCCGCGAAAAGCTGGCGGGCGTCCTGTTCGCTCTCTGCGCCTACAAGTTTAATTTGTTCGTTCTTATCCCCCTTTATCTCCTGATCCGGCGGCAATGGCAGGCCCTGGGGTATGGGATCGGAACCACGGCGATCCTGGTCGGTGTTTCTTTCTCCCTCCAATCCCCCCGGACCTACTTCGATTATCTGAAGCGTGTGCCCGAGATGAGCATTAACTTTGATCCCGCCTCTATTACCAGCCTGCGAGGCCTGACACTGGGGCACCCCTGGCTATACGGGGTCACCGTAGTGGCGGTCGTGCTTCTGGCGTTATGGGCGATATCGGTGACGGACGAAACTTCCGGATTCGCCATAGCCATAACCGGCTCCTTGCTGATCGCCTACTATACGTTCTATTACGATCTGACGCTGCTCGCCATTCCCATTATGGTGATCCTGGCGAAAGGGGGGCGGTGGTCCAGGATAGCTCCATTAACCTTGCTGGTAGGCGTACCCTTATGGTTCGGTCCGCCGCGCTATATGGCTATCCTGGTGGTGGCGCTCTTGGGAGGCCTCGTGTGTTTGGCACCGTCCGGACCTGACGCGAAGGAATCGTCGTAATGGGCGGCCCCGCCTCGCGCGAGGGAGCGGCTCTCCCGTGGAATACAGACGCGGATCCCGACGAAAAATGGCTTTACTCGCTAGCTATCCTCTTTGGCATTGGCCTGCGGGTCTTTCGATTCTGGGGACCCAGCCTCTGGCTGGACGAATTGAGCACCGCGTGGGTGGCTACTGCGCACGGCTGGGAGGCGCTATGGCAGCGGTGCCTGCTGGCGCACCAGCCTCCTATCTATTTCCTGGTCGTCAAGGCATTCTTACTTCTCGGCCACAATGAGCTTTTTCTCCGGCTGCCCACTATCATCTTCGGACTGGCCTCTCTGGCGGCTCTGGTAGTGACTATGCGCCGCGTGTTAGGGACGCGCGCGGCCCTGTACGGGGGCGCCCTCTATGCGCTGAACTCCCGGGGTATCTACCACGGCCAGGAAGCTCGGATGTACGCCCTGGCTTGGTTTGTTACTCTCGTTTCGATCTATTTCTTCGTCTCATTGTTTGAAGATAGCCAGAGGTGGCGGTGGCTGGGGTACGCGGCCGCGACCCTGACCGTTTGTTACATCCACATCATCTACATTTGCGTCTTAGTGGGTCAGACCATCGTCGTTCTGTGTTTCTATTATGTGCTCCAACGCCGTACTCCTATTCTGCGCCGCCTCCTCTGGACCCAAATGACGTTGTTCCTTCTTGCCGCTCCGCTCACGCCCCTGTTGTTTGCCACTGCGACTGCCAGCAGAGCTTTGGGAAGCTTTATGTCCAAGCCGAACGTAGGCGGATTTTTATACCTCCTTACGTATCCGGAAACTGGCGCAGCGGCAGCCCTCTTCGTTTTGATTCTTGTCAGGATCTGGGGCCGGCGTCAGGCCTTCGTGGCCCTGACGGAACCAGAGACGGCTTTGGTGGGCGTCGGGATCGTGTATGCCGCCATGCTTCCTTGTGCTGCGGTGTTAGCCGCCGCCGGTATCGTGAACATTCTGGAGGGAAGATACCTGCTGTTGCCACTCCTCGGCGCTATTATCTCCGCGGCTTTCGTTGTAGCCAGGGCGAATGACCGCGTACTTCGGCGCGGACTGTGGACGTTTGTCCTGCTGACCGCCATCCTGCAAGGGGCCATCGCGGCGCAGATCGGACCCTGGGTTGGAATGCCACGGGAGGACTGGCGCGGCGCTATCGGCTGGATCGGGGAGCGTTATCGAGAAGGCGATCTCATTCTGATGCGTTCGGGTTTGATCGAGGCGAAGTATCTCTCCCTGGACCTTCCCCAGAATCGGGAATACCTGGGGTTGCCATTGGCCGGCTTCTATGGCCCCGGCGGGCTGAATGTTGTCAATCTACCGTGGACGGCTGAGGAACTGAACTCGGGCCCGTACCTCCGCGCCTCTCTGCGGGAGAGGATGGGCCGGGCCAGGCAGATCATTGTGGTGCTGAACTCCCAAACGGTTCCTTGGAGCTGGACGGTATTCGAACAGTGGCTCCAGGAATCCGGCCGCCGGCCCGGATCGAGCGAGAAACGCCAATTTCAGGTTCTGGAGGTTCGCGTCTATCGCAGTCCGGAGAGCCAATCTGGGGTCTCTGTACCAGCCATGTAGCCTGGAACCAATCGCCCAAGTCTAACGGATTCGCGCCCCAGCTTCGCTCCAGCCGGCGAGATCGTAGACCTGGACGCCTCCGGTCGGACTGCGAAACACGACGGGCTGCGCTGCCAGTAGCTGCCCCACCCGCTGCCGGTAGGCGTCTCGCGCTGATTCAAACCGGAAGTCATCTTCCGTAACGACCCAGTAGCGGGCCCCGATAGCGCGAGCGACATCGGCCAGGTGCGTCAGGTCCTGCTCCCGTATCGCCGGCTCGAGCGACGCCGTGGGACGACAGGCCAAGGGCCACATCGCTTGCCGGCCCGTGTAAAGGTACAAAGCGGCGTCCTGCTGCGTCACGAACCGCGTATCCAGGCTCGTGTGGTGGCGGACCCAGTCGTAGGTTTCCTGCGCCTCCCGGAGGGAGGCCGTGCGCGGGTCGAGCCCGGCCTGGACCATCTCAGGGGAGTCCACGAAGTAATGAATCAATCCGCGGGAAAGTACCGCCAGAAGTCCGGCCGTCAGGACGATAATCAACGCCCGATTGAAGAACCCGCGGTCGCGGTCCCAGTCGGTCCGGAAGGTGCCCGCCAGATGCCGGCCTTCCCACCACAGTCCGGCATAAAAGAACGGCAAATAGAGCAGCAAGGCCCGATCGAGGAAGGTGTAGTTCCAGACCAACAGTACGGCAGCATAGAAGGGAAATAGGAAGTGGATCGCCGTCCAGCCCTGGTGGCGTGCCTGACGGATCAGTCCCGCCAGGATGGCGACCGACAGACAGATGCCCAGTAGGACTCCGGGGTAAGAGGCCAGCCCCCCCCAAGGCGGGAACAGGCAAAACATGGAGGGCGTCAGCAGGAATCCCCGGAGATTGAACAGGAACATAGCCCACAGCGTGGCGGCGTCGGGTACGGATAGCCGCCAAAAGCCCGAATAGCTGGTGTGATAGAGCCAGGTCTGCCGGAAGCCCTCCCCCGCTCCTTGCGCCCAGTCCGGCCAGCCCGCCGGAGCCGAGGCCAAGAGCCCCGCCAGGGCCACCAACGGTGTAACGCCCAGAAGCAGAAAGAGCAGTTGCCGGTACGCCCGCCGATAGAGCGCCAGGGCCACGCACGCCCCCACCAACGTGAATCCGATGGTGCGCGTGAGTACCGCCAAACCGGCTAGCAGCGCCACGGGGAGGGCCGCTCGGCCGGTGCGCTCCGGCCGCAGGGCGGAGTCCGCTGCCAACGTCCCAGTCAGGGCCAGGGCCATGAAGGGAATATCGCTCATCACCCGGCGGCTCAAGGCCAGGAAGATCGGATGAAAGGCACACAGGCCGGTGATGAGCACCGAGCCCCAGCGACCCATACCGCCCAGCCGCCGCAGACATTGAAACGCGGCGGTCAGAAACCAGCAGCAAAAAAGTGCTGTTACGGCGGTGGCGGCCGCGAGATTCTCCGGAAACGAGGGACGCCACCTCCAGACCCAGGAGAGCAGCCAGGGGTAGAGGGGCGGATACTTGGTTTGCGGCGGTGAGCCCGGCAGGCTGGGCAACACGTATCCACGGCCCTCCGCCAGGGCCTGGGCCGTGCTGAAATAGATACTATCGTCGTAGAATTCTCCGAAGACTTCGGTGGGGCGTAAACGCGACCAGCAGACCAGGAAGAGCAGCAGGACCAGCGCCAGTCCCACCCAGGGGAGCAGGTCCTCGCGCTGCTCGGCGCCTCGCGGGCCGGCCCTGGGGCTCGAAGAAGAAAGGGACACAACGAACTCTGCCGCCCAGCGGGCCGCGCTGCCATCTTAGCACCCACGTCCGGCGTGCTCCGCCTGCCGCTCTCGTACCGTCTCTGGCCAGGTCTATTCCCCTGTATGAAGTTTCTCCATTCCAGCGCCGATTAAATCACTGCCGGTCAGCCTCGGCCGTTCCAGGATGCACCTCGACTACTTCGATTGCGACTCGACTGCCCGCCGGAGGCCGGCGTGAGAAAGCGAGCGGGTCCGGTCCTCCTCCGCATGACGGCCGACGCCCTGTTGGCCTCGGTGGCGCTCGCCGCAGGCCTCGCGATCCGCTTCCCGCCGCCCGCCGGGCTGTGGCGTAACTTTGCCGCGCCGTATGGCCTCGACCTGCTTTTGCTCGCGGCCCTGGTGATCGGCTCGAACGCCTTCTGCGGCCTCTACTACCGCACCCGCTTCTATACCCGGCGCTCCAAGGTTCTGGCGCTGGCACAGTCCATTTCACTGGCTTATGCGGCGCTGGTGTGCGTTCTCCCTTTCACCAGCCCGCCAGCTCGCAGCCTTCCGGGAACTGCGCTCGTGCTCTCCTACCTCTTCACCCTGGCCACCGTCGGAGGGTCGCGGCTCGGCCGGGACTACTTCCGCCGCCGCTTTACCCTGGAGCTGCAAGAGCGGCGGCCCGGCCGCGCCGTCCGGCGGGTGCTGGTAGTGGGCGGAGCGGGCTACATTGGCAGTGGCCTCGTGCGGGACCTGCTGGCCGACGGTTACCGCGTGCGGGTGCTGGACTCGCTCGCCTGTGGTGACGAGGCCCTTCGCCCGCTTTACGGGTGTCCGGATTTCGAGCTGGTCCAGGGCGATTTCTGCCACGTGGGACCGGTGGTGCAGGCGACCAAAGGCGTCGACGCGGTCCTGCACCTCGGGGCCATCGTGGGCGACCCGGCCTGCGCGGTCGACGAAGACGAGACGCTTGAGACCAACCTGGCCGCTACCCGCCTGCTGGCCGAGGTCTCGCGCGCAGCGGGGGTTTCGCGCCTCCTGTTTGCCTCCACGTGCAGCGTCTACGGCGCCTGTGACCACCTGGTCGACGAGCGCTCGCCCCTGCATCCCGTCTCGCTCTATGCCGCGACCAAAATCGATTCCGAGCGCGTGCTGCTCGCAAAACGCGATTCCCGCTTCCACCCCGTGATCCTGCGGCTCGGAACCGCCTTTGGCTGGTCCCTGCGGCCGCGCTTCGATCTGGTCGTCAATCTGCTCGCGGCCCGTGCCGCCGTCGAGGGCCAGATCCAGATCTTCAATGGCGGCCAGTGGCGGCCCTTCATCCACGTCGCGGACATCTCCCGCGCCTTCCGAGCCGTGCTGGCGGCGCCCCTCGCGGTTACCAGCGGCCAGATCTTCAACACCGGCTCGAACTCCCTGAACCTCACCCTGCGGCAACTGGCCAGTGAAATCGCGAGCCTCGT
Source organism: Terriglobia bacterium (assembly GCA_041482115.1). Classification (GTDB taxonomy): domain Bacteria; phylum Acidobacteriota; class Terriglobia; order Bryobacterales; family JACQDG01; genus JBGPDC01. The sequence goes on from JBGPDC010000003.1 coordinate 56,115, forward strand.
ACCGGGCCTGGAGGTCGCCTATCTCCCCGGCGCCGACACCCGCAACTATCGCGTGTCGTTCGACAAGATCCGCGACCGGTTGGGCTTCGAGTGCCAGATGGGAATCGAGGCGGGCGTCCGCGAGATCCTGACCGCGTTCGACCGGGGCCAGGTGGCGGACTTCCGCGACCCGCGTTACAGCAACGTCCAGTTGATCGAGCGCCGTCGCCGGGAAAGGTCAGGACCCCCCGCAGGACCGCCCGCGATCGAGTTGACCGCCTTGCAGTTTGCCCGCAAGAGCCGCTGGTGGCGCAGCGTCGCCCTGGGCGCCTCGGGAGCCTCTCTGCTGCAGGACCCCGCTAGCGACCTGCTGCATCTGGCGCGAATGGTCGAGCCGGCCAAGGTTTCCGCTATGGCCGCGGCCTGGGGGCGGGACAGTCTCTGAGGCGGGTCCCTACCGTCCCTTGAACCCCGGGCGGCGCTTCTCAAGAAACGCCTGGGTACCTTCCGCCTTGTCTTCGGTTGCGAAACACACGGTCTGGGCCAGCGTCTCGAGAATCAGCCCGGCGTGCTCCGGGGCATGGCTCGAGGCGTTGAGCACCAGCTTCGCCATGCGCAGCGCCACGGGACCTCTCGTCAGCATCTTGTCAGCATAGCGCCGGGCCGTAGCCATGAGTTCGGCGGGCGGCACCACCGCCGCCACCAGTCCCGCGGTGAGCGCCTGCCGGGCGTCGATCACCTCGCCGGTCAGGATCAGTTGTTTCGCAAGCGCCAGGCTGATCAGGCGCGGCAGCCGCTGCGTGCCCCCCGCCCCCGGGATGATCCCCAATCCCGTTTCCGGAAAGCCGAACTTGGCCGTTTCACTCGCCACGCGCAGGTCGCAGGCGATGGCCAGCTCACACCCCCCGCCGAGGGCGTAGCCGTGAACGGCGGCGATCACCGGCCACGGGAAGTTCTCGACCGCCGTCATGAGCCGCTGGTTGATGGCGGCGAGCGCGTCCCGCTGGGTGCGCTGGTGGAGCTGCGCAATGTCGGCCCCCGATACGAAGGCCTGGTCGCCGGCCCCCCGCAGGATCACCACGCAACCCGCCTCCCCGGCCGCGGCCTCCGCTTCCCGGAGCGCCTCTTGCGCCTCGTTGACCGTCGGCAGGTCGAGCGCGTTGCGCTTCTCCGGACGGTTGAAGGTCAGCGTCCAGATGCGGCCATCCCTTTCGAGCTTGACGTTTTCGCCTGTCATGGTGGCTTCATCCCGCCAGTTTCTCCAGTCCCGTGGGGTCGAAGCCGAGTACGAGTTGCCTGCCCCGCACCGTGATGGGCCGCCGGATCAGGTTGGGGTGCGCGGCCATCAGCTCCAGGGCCTCCTTCCGGGACGGCGGCTTCTCCTTCATCTTCTTCTCCCGGTAGAGCTCATTCTTCGTGTTCAGGAACAGGGTGTAATCCCGCTCCCCGATGAGCCGGTCCAACTCCTCGGTGGAGAGCCCGCGGTTCAGGTCCTGCATCTCCAGTTCCGCGCCTTGTTCGAGCAAGAAACTTCTCGCTTGGCGGCACGTGGTTCAAGTGGGCTTCGTGTAAAACCGGATTTTCATGGCCTCGATCTTAGGTGTAACGCGGTATGGCCGGGTCGATCTCCAGGCTCCAGCGATCGATCCCGCCGGCCAGGCTCTGCACGTCCTCCAGGCCCTGGTTCCGCAGCCAGGCCGCCACCCGCAGGCTGCGCACCCCATGGTGGCAGTAGACCACCAGCGGCTCCTCGATCCCTTCGAGCTGTGGCAGCGCGGCCGGAACGTCGCCCATCGGTATCAACTCGGCCCCTTCCAGGCGGGCCGTCTGGTACTCCCACGGCTCCCGGACATCGACCAGCCGCACCTTTTGCCCGGCTGCCTGCCGGCGCTGCAGCTCCTGGGGGGTGATCTCGAAGGAAAGGGGTTCCGGCACGGCGTCGCCCTCCGCCAGAAAGACCAATAGTGTAACATTAAGGAGTATCCAGGCTCGGGGCTGGGAGCCCCGGTGGGGTGCGTGATATGCCCCACCGATACTGGTGTTAACCTTTTCTGGAACTTTTTCAAATCCCCATGATCCAATCTGATAGCCCCGCCCAGGTAGACCAAGAGGTGGAGCTGGTTGACCGTGCCAGGAGTGGGGACGTAGCTGCCTTTACCGAACTGGTCAACCGTTACGAGCGAAATATATACCGTCTGGCCCGTCACATCACGCAGAACGACGAGGATGCCGAGGATGTGCTGCAAGAAGCGTTTCTCAAGGCGTTTGCGAATTTGAAGCAGTTTCAGGGTCAGTCGAAGTTTTACACATGGCTGGTACGAATCGCGGTCAACGAATCGCTCATGAAGCTGCGCCGCCGCAAGGCGGACAAGATCGTGTCGCTCGACGAGCGCCTCGAGACCGAAGACGATTCCGTGCCGCGCGAGATCGCCGATTGGTCCGAGAACCCGGAGCAGCAGTACAGCCGCGCCGAGATGCAGGGTTTCCTGACCCGCGCCATCGACAGTTTGAGCCCCGGTTTTCGGACTGTTTTCCTGCTGCGCGACGTCGAAGAACTCTCGACGGAAGAAACCGCCAGCGCCCTCAACCTTTCCATCCCCGCCGTGAAATCGCGCCTCCTCCGGGCGCGGCTGCAGTTGCGGGAGAAACTGAATCGGATTTTTCGTAAACATGGGGACCACGCGCCAATTCACCTGTAAGCATCTGCTCAAGGAGCTCACCGACTACCTCGACGGGTCGCTCGATCCCGAGATGCGGACGCAGCTCGAAGCCCACCTCGCCAAGTGCCCGAATTGCTGGGTAGTCTGCGATACGACGAAGAAGACGATCGAGGTTTTCAAGGGCCTCGACCCGTATCCGTTGCCGGACGAAGTCAAGGGCCGGCTGGTAAAAGCACTTCAGAAGCGCTGTTCCGAGTCCGGGAAGTCCTAGGACCAGCCCCTCGCCCCCTTGCCTGGGCATCCCCCCTTTCCCAGAGGGTTTTTCATTACAAGCCATGTAGTATCAAGCGGATAGCGACCTCTGCCTCTCCCCTATAATCTCCTCACTCCCGGCCTACGTTTTATGGAACCTGGAGGGTACGGGATCAATCTAACGCTTTAGGGCGCAGAGGTTCATTATGTTTTCGACCTTGGCGAACTGGTTGTTCGGATGCTCTCACCGCAGGACGAGCTTCCCCATGACGCGCCGCACCGGCCTCCGCGCGGAGGGGCAGGGAAAGGCGCCACGGAGCGAGACCTACGTGGTGTGCCTGGATTGCGGGAGGCGTTTTGCATACGACTGGAGTGAGATGCGGATCGCCAAACCGCCGGAGGCGCCAGTCGGCGGCGCCCCGGCTCAGCACATATACCGGAAGCGCCGGGCGCTTCCTGCGGCTCACCGTTTCTTCCACCGGCTGGTGCACCATACCTAGCCGGCCAGGACGGAAATGTGCGCAGCCGCGACCAAGAGGAGTTTGAGTCGATGTCTTCGACAGCCACCAACTTGTTTAGCTATCCCTCGGGCACGGATGACCCGCTCGAGCTGCTGCCGCACACCCCCGTGCGGGAGTACAAAAAGAATGACGTCATCCACGACGCCGAGGACCGTCCGGAGTACCTTTACCTGGTCGTCGACGGCCGCGTCAAGGCCTCGCGGCAGCCGGAAGGCCGGGAGGTGATCCTGGATTTCTACCACAAGGATGACTTCTTCGGCGAAGCCGCTTTCCTGGGCGCCGAGCGCTACGGCGAGCAGGCGACGGCGCTCGATAGGACGACGGTCATGGCCTGGTCGGTAGCCGACCTGCGGCGCCTGATGGGCCGCACCCCGACGCTGGGACCGGCGCTGTTGCGCGTAGTCGCCCGCAAGCTCGCCGACGCCAACGAGCGGGTCGAGAGCTTTTGCCTCGATCCGATCAACCGCCGGCTGGTGAAGGCCCTGCTGCGCCTGGGCGCACGGTCCGGGCAGGTCTCCGAGACGCCGCTCCTGCACGTGCCGCCGGTCACGCACGAGCAACTGGCGCGGTACGTGGGGACCTCCCGCGAGATCGTGACCCAGTACATGAACCAGTTCCGCCGCGACCAGCTTCTAAAATATTCCCGGCGCGGCCTGGAACTGGACCTGGAAGCCTTGCGCCAGTATCTGGCCAAGGCCTAGCGGCGGCTGGCGGCTGGCGGCAGCTTCGTCCCAAGTAGTGAGCCCGTCCCCTACCCTTTTTCCATCGGCAACCTTGATCACTGGACGGGAACCCGGTAAATGTTGCGCTGCGTGGCAAACCGGGGGAAGGCATATATCGAGGGATTGGGTCCAGGAATCGCTTCCGGCTCCGGGATCAGCCGTGCTCCGGGCAAAGCAGCCAGCTCTTGCTTGGTTTGAAATCCGGAGGCCGGCAGGGGCGGCAACCCCTGGCCAGGCCGCAGCGGAATTGCATAAACGGACCCCTGAAAGTTCAGATAGAGGAATTTTCCGTCCGGCGTCCAGTCCACATAGAGAGATTGCCAGCCCCGCTCAAAATTGGGGGCTTCGGCGCACGCGCCGCAGACCAGTGTGGGAGAACCGCCGCTGGCCGGATACACGACCACTGCGCCCCACGCTTTTTCGATCCCACCCTGCACCACTACCCACTTTCCGTCCGACGAAACACTAGGTTGGCCGCCCGTAAAGTCTAGCTGCCGCCCCTGGTAGAGCGGCGCCGGTACTACCTTGGGTAATTCACTGCCATCTTCCTTGACGCGATAAAGGAAAATGTTTGTCTTCTCCCGGCCCACGAAGAGCACGTCGCCGCCTGCGCCGAAGAACGCCATGAGGCCGCCGCTGGCGGCGAGCTGCCGCGGCGCGGAACGCCGATCGAGCGCCGCGATCCACACCGGAGAGCGCCCCGCGTCGTCGGCCACGACAAACACCACGCGCTGGCCGTCGGCGGAGATCGTGTAGTGCTGCATTAGAAAGTCGGGCAGCAGCCGCTGGCGCTGCCCCGATTCCAGATCCGCGACCCAGAGTTCTCCGCTCATCCAGCTCCGCGCTCCCCCGGCGCGCAACAGGTAATATAGCTTTTTGCCATCGGGAGAGAGGGACGGAAGAAGGGCGAAGCCTTCTGAAGTGATCTGCCTGTCGCCGCGCGAATCGTGGAACCACAACGTGCTCTGGCTCGTGCCGACCGCGGTGACGAAGGAGCGGCCGTCGGGAGCGAATGCGATTCCCTCTTCTTGCGTGGCGCCGGACGTGACCTGCTGGGGCGCCCCGTCGGGGAAGCGCTGCCGCCAGATGTGATACCCGTTTCCGGCATTGGCGGTGAAATACATCCACTTCCCATCGGGGGACCAGGCAGCGGCGGTACACTGCGCCGGCGCCGGGCCGACGGGGTTTCCAGGAGAGCTGCCGTCGAAAGGCACCAACCGGCAGGGCAGCCACGAGCTGGCGTCCATCTCAGCCAGGAGGATCCACTTCCGATCGGGCGAGAGATAAGAGAAGTGGGCCATGCCGCTGTCCTCGGCGCGCGGCATGTAGATTGTGCGCTGCTGGGCGCGGCTCTCCGTCGAGGTGAAAATACCCATCTGCGCGCCCTTGCCGGTCAACTCCGAAAACAGGACCCGGGGCTGACCGGCGCCGGTCTCGATCCAGGTGAGCCCCATCGAGTTAGGTAAAAAGCGGCGCGGCTCCCCTCCCAGTACGGGCACCACCCAGGTGTCCAAAGCCCAATTCTCCATGGCCCCGTATGCGATGCGCGCCCCATCGGGCGAGAACTGGGGTCTAGTAACGGTCAAGTTCGGGCCGTTGTGTGTGAGCTGCAACGGCTCCCCGTCGGGCAGGAGCTTGACGTAAATCTGCCCTGGACCGCCGATGGTACTCTCCCCCCGGATGAACGCCAGCATGCGGCCGTCCGGCGAGAGCGCCGGCGAGGTGGCGGAGTCGGCGAAGTTGGTGAGCTGCGTGTATTCGAGGCGCGCCGACGCGACGGGCGCCCGGGAGCGGAATTCCGTCAGCGCGCCGATGGCCAGCAGCCCCAGCAGGCCGCCCGCGGCGATCCACCACCACTTCCAGCGCGTCGCGGGCGGGCCGGCGGGAACTACCGTGGCCGACGAGGTTTCCCCCAGCGGCTTTCGCGCCAGCCGGCGCAGGTCGACGACCATCTCCCGCATGGACTGGTAGCGCTCCGCCGGGTCCTGTTCCAGGGCTTTTTCCACCACCGCCCGCAGCGCGCCCGGAACCTGTTCCGGCAGCGGCTGAGCCTCCCCGTTGATGATCGTCTGCAAGACTTCGAGATCCGTCGCGCCGGTGAACGGCCGATGCCCGGCCAGTAGTTCATACAGCACTACGCCGAAGGAAAAAATATCGCTGCGTGCGTCGGTCGGCCGGCCGGAGGCCTGCTCCGGTGACATGTAGGCGACTGTGCCCAGAATCACGCCAGGGCGTGTAGGTTCCCCCGCGTCCGTGCGGGTCTCGTCCCCCGGCGTGGCGTCTTCCGCCAGCTTGGCCAAGCCAAAATCCGCCAGCTTGGCGTAGCCGTTCTTAGCTACCAGTATGTTGGCGGGTTTGATGTCGCGGTGCGTCATCGCCGCCGCGTGCGCCGCGGCCAGCCCGTCGGCAACGCCTGCCAGCAATTCCACGATCTGCCGCCAGGTGCGCCTTTCGGCACGGGCCCAGTCTTTTAGCGTGCCGCCGTCGACAAACTCCGTGACCAGGTACTGCCGGCCCTCGAACTCACCCGCATCGTGGACTGTCAGAATGTGCGGATGGTTCAGCGAAGACGCCATTTGCGCCTCGCGCTGGAAGCGGCGCCGCGCGGCCGCGTCGGCCACCTCGCTCGAGAGGAGCTTGATGGCTACCGGACGGTTGAGCTTGGTGTCGAGCGCCCGGTAGACAGTCCCCATGCCGCCCTTGCCGAGTAGGGACTCGAGGCGGTAGGGGCCGATCTGCGCGCCGGCGATACTCCCTGGGTCGGAGCTCATGGCGTTGGCGACTCGCTCGGAGAATCGTCAGCAGGATATCACAGTTTTCGCGAAGCCCTGCTGGCGTCGACAGGCTACGCGACCGGCGACCCCACCCCCGCTGTGCCCCCCAGCGGCTGCGACTCGAAGAAGTTGCCCATCTGGCGAAACCGCTCGTAGCGGTGGGCTACCAACTCGGGACCCGAGAGCGGCGTGAGAAGGTCGAGAGCCGCTTCGAGCGCCTGCTTCAATAGCAAGGCCGCGCCATCCACGTCTTTGTGAGCCCCGCCTTCGGGCTCCGGCACGATTCCATCGATCAACTGCAGTTCCTTCAGATCCTGGGCCGTGAGCCGCAGCGCGGCCGCTGCCAGCTCGGCCCGTCCCGAATCCCGCCAGATGATCGCGGCGCAGCTTTCCGGCGAGATCACGCTGTAGACGGCGTTCTCGAGCATCAGCACCGTGTTCCCCACGCCCAGCGCCAGCGCCCCGCCGCTGCCGCCCTCGCCAATGCAGGTCACCACGATCGGCGTTTCCAGGCGCGCCATCTCGCGCAGGTTATAAGCGATCGCTTCGGCCTGCCCGCGCTCCTCGGCGTCGATGCCCGGATACGCCCCGGGCGTGTCGAGAAACGCCAGCACCGGACGCCGGAATTTCGCCGCCACCTGCATCGCCCGCAGCGCCTTGCGGTATCCTTCCGGCTTCGACATGCCGAAGTTCCGGTAGAGCTTCTGCTTGGTGTCGCGGCCCTTCTGCTGCCCCACCAGCATCACCTCGCGCGTCCCGAGGCGCGCCATCCCGCAAATGATGGCCGGATCGTCCCCAAAGCGCCGGTCGCCGTGGATCTCGGCGAAGTTCGTGAAGATTCGCGAGACGTAGTCGAGGGTATGCGGCCGCTGGGGATGCCGCGCCAGCAGCACGCGCTCCCAGGCGGTGGAACCCTCGCCCAGGTGCTGCAGCGCCACCACCTCGGCGGCCATTTCCTCCAGCCGCGCCTCTACCGCCGGATCGTGCTGCAAGGCCCGCAGCTCGGAGATCTCGCTCTCCAGTTGCGCGACCCGGTCCTTCAGTTCTTCAGGAGACATATTTATACCGGTACAATCTCGACGGCGCCCGGCCCCAGGATCTGCTCGGCCGCGGTGCAAAACTCGCGGTCGGCGCGCACGCGCAGCCCGGAATCGACTAGCGCCACGAAGTCCCCGCGCCGCTCGAGGCGGAAGCAGACATCGGTTTCGCCCGGCTTGTGCTGAAACAGCTCGGCCAGCCGGTCCGGCAGGTCGGTCTTCTCGCTCCCGTTCAGCCGCACCTTGACGAAGATCTGCCGCGGGACCCGAATGCGCGCCAGATCGAGCGGCGTGATGTCCGAGACGGCCACCTTGGGAGGGCCGTTCTCGTCGGGACGCAGGCTGCCCCGCACCAGCAGCGCCGTATCCGGCTCGAGCATCGGGCGCAGCCCTTCATAGGAAGCCGCAAACACGAGCAGATCGATGTTGCCCGTGCGGTCTTCGAGCACCGCCGCCGCCCACGGCTTGCCCTCCCGGTTGCGCTTCACCGTCACGCTCGAGAGCATCCCGCACAGCGCCACCTCGGCGCCCTGCGCGAGCCCCTCGAGGGTCGAGCTGTCGTGCGTCGAGAGCTCGCGAATCTTCTCCTCGTAATCGTTCAGCGGGTGTCCGGTAACGTAAAAGCCCAGGACCTCTTTTTCGTGCTTCAACTTCTCCCGCTCCGTCCACGGCGCGACGTCCGGCAGCGTTTCGGCCGTCTGGCTCTCCTCGGGCGCCGGCGCGCCGAACAGCCCGTGCTGCCCCGATTCGCGGTCGCGTCCCGCCTTCTGGCCGTTCTCCATGGCGCGGTCGAGCGCGGCCACGAGCTGCGCGCGCGTGCCCCCCAGCGAATCCATCGCGCCGCCCTTGATCGTGCTCTCGAGCGCCCGCTTGTTGAGCGGCCGCATGTCCACCTGCTCGCAGAATTGGAACAGCGAGTGGAAGCTGCCCACGCGCTCCCGCGCCTCCCGGATCGCGGCCACCGCCGACTGCCCCAGGTTCCGCACCGCCCCCAGTCCAAACCGGATCGCCTCCCCCGCCGGCGTGAAGCTCCAGTCGCTCGAATTCACGTCCGGCGGCAGGACCTTGATCCCCATCTCCCGGCACTCGTTGATGTACTTCACGACCTTGTCGGTGTTGCCGGTTTCCGAGCTGAGCAGCGCGGCGAAAAACTCCACCGGATAATGCGCCTTCAGGTACCCCGTGACGAAGGCCAGGTAGGCATAAGCCGCCGAGTGCGATTTGTTGAACCCGTACCCGGCGAACTGCTCCATCAGGTCGAAAATCTTCTCGATCTTCTTGCGTGGGTGCCCCCGCTCGGCCCCGCCTTTCAGGAACCTCTCCCGCTGCTGGGCCATCTCCTCGGGCTTCTTCTTGCCCATCGCCCGCCGCAGCAGGTCGGCCTCGCCCAGGCTGTAGCCCGCCAGGCGATTCGAGATCTGCATGACCTGTTCCTGATACAGGATCACCCCGTACGTTTCGGAGAGGATCTCTTGCAGCTCCGGCAGGTCGTAGGACACCGGCCGCCGCCCGTGCTTGCGGTCGATGAAGTCCGCGATCATCCCGCCCTGAATCGGCCCTGGACGGTACAGGGCGTTGAGCGCCGTGAGGTCTTCGAGACGCGTAGGCTGATAGCGGCGCAGCACGTCCCGCATGCCCTCGCTTTCAAACTGGAACACGCCGCTCGTGAGTCCTTTCGAAAACAGCGCGTAGGCCGCCGGATCGTCGAGTGGCAGATCCTCCACCACGATATCGACGCCCCGGCCCGCCTTGATGAGCTTCAGCGCGTCGTCCACGACCGTCAGCGTCGTGAGGCCCAGGAAGTCCATCTTGAGAAGCGACAGCTTCTCGAGGCCGTTCATGTCGTACTGCGTGACAATTTCGTCGCGGTTGGTCTTATAGAGCGGAACCAGCTCCCGCAGCGGCTGCGGCGCGATCACCACCCCGGCGGCATGTACCGAGGCGTTCCGCGACATGCCTTCCAGGCGCTGGGCGACCTCCATGACCTCGTTTACGCGCGGGTCTTTCTGCATCGCCTCGCGCAGCCGCGGCTCCTGCTCGATCGCCGTCTTCAGCTCGATGTTCAGCACGTTCGGCACCAGCTTGGTCAGCCGGTCCACGTCGGCGTAGGGCACGTCGAGCGCCCGCCCCACATCCTTGATCGCCGCCTTGGCGCCGAGCGTCGTGAAGGTGATGATCTGCGCCACCCGGTCCCGGCCGTACTTCTCCGTCACGTACCGGATCACCTCGCCCCGCCGGTTCATGCAGAAGTCGATGTCGATGTCGGGCATCGAAACCCGCTCCGGGTTGAGGAACCGCTCGAACAGCAGCTCATACTGCAGCGGGTCGAGGTCGGTGATCTGCATGGCGTAGCTGACGAGGCTCCCCGCCGCCGAGCCACGCCCCGGCCCCACCGGTATGTCCTTCGATTTAGCGAAGCGAATAAAATCCCAGACGATAAGGAAATACCCAGAAAACTTCATCTTCTGAATCATCTGTATTTCCCGCTCCAGCCGCTCCACGTATTCCGCCAGATCGTGCTTCAGCCGCCCCTGCGCGCGCAGCGCCTCCAGGCGCGGACGCCGCTTCTCGAACCCCTCCCGCGCGACCCACTCGAAATAGCTGTCGGGCGAGTGCTCCTGCGGCACATCGAAGCGCGGGAAAGGTTCCTGCACCTTCTCGAGCTTCAACTGGCAGCGCTGGGCGATCTCCCACGTGCGGTCGAGCGCGTCCTCGCACTCGGCGAACAACTGCAGCATTTCCTCCCGCGACTTGATGTAAAAGTCGGGGTTCTCCCACCGCATCCGCGCCGGGTCGGACATCGTTTTTCCGGTCTGGATGCACAGCATGATCTCGTGCGCCCGGGCGTCCTCGCGGCGCAGGTAGTGGGAGTCGTTCGTGGCCACGAGCGGCACCCCCATTTCTTGCGACAGCCGGTAGACCTGCGGCAGCAGCCGCCGGTCCTTCTCGAGCCCGTGGTCCTGCACCTCCAGAAAAAAATTCCCCTTGCCGAAGATCTGCTTGTAATCCTCGGCGATCCGCCGGCCATCTTGATAATCCTTCTCAAGCAGCGTCTCGTTGATCTCGCCTCGCAGGCAGGCCGAAAGCGCAATGAGACCCTTGCTATGCGCGGCGAGCAGGTCCTTGTCGATGCGCGGCTTGCGGTAGAACCCCTCCAGGTAGCCGCTCGATACGAGTTGAATCAGGTTGCGGTACCCCTCCTCGTTCTCGCACAGCAGCACGAGGTGGTGATACCGGTTCGAGTCGGTCTGGATGTGCCGGTCCTGCTGCGAAAGGTACACCTCGCAGCCGATCACCGGATGGATGCCGCGCTTCTGCGCCTCATTGTGAAACTGCACCGCGCCGAACAGGTTGCCGTGGTCGGTCATCGCCACCGCCGGCATCTTCTGCTGCTCGACGATCTCCATAAGCTGCGAGATTTCGCAGGCGCCGTCGAGCAGGGAATAATCGGTGTGGCAGTGCAGATGAACGAACGGGGGAGCCGCCATCGGAGAGCTACAGTGTAGCATTGCCGGGCACCGCGTGACAGCTCGGATTGACACCGCGCTCCAAATGTCCTACTATCAAGTAAGAATAGTAGGATCAATATGTTAAAAACTACAGTGTCAACCAAAGGTCAGGTGACCCTGCCGAAATCCGCCCGCGAACAATTGGGACTCGAACCTGGGTCGCAACTCGAGGTGGTGGTCGAGCCCGGCACCATCCGGCTGCGCAAGCTAGAGCCCCGGTGGCGGCAGTGGTCCGGCGCTCTGCGAGGCAGCGAAGCTCTCCGGGACCTCGAGCGCGAGCATCGCGAGGAGGTCAGCCGGGATGAATCGCGGCTCCCCCGACGGTAAGGTCTTGGACGCTTGGGCGGTCCTCGCCTGGATCTACGGGCAGCCCTCCGCCTGGGGAGCGCTCGATCGCCTTCTCGAGCGCGCGCAAGCCGGTCAGGTGGTCCTCAGCATAAACATGGTGAATCTCGGCGAGGTCTACTACACCCTGACGCGGCGCGAGGGTGCGGAACGGGCCGACCGATTTCTGGATGACTTTGAGACTATGCCGGTGCGCGTGGCGCCGGCGCCGAACTCGCTCATTCTCGAAGCCGCGCGGTGGAAGAGCCGGTTCCGCCTCTCGTACGCCGATGCGTTCGCCGTCGCGACTGCGGTCGGCGAGGATGCCGTTCTCGTGAGCGGCGATCCGGAGTTGCGCGAGTTGGCCGAGGCGGGAGTCGTGCGCCTGGAGTGGGTAGGGGCTTAGCTTCCGCAGGGAAAATGTTATAACCGCTCTCTACGGTCGCCGCGCGGCACCGCGTTGCTGAGCCGCGCGCGTAGCAAGCGGTATCGCGATATTAACGAATTCATTGCGACAGGCCGCGAGATCTTGCGCCACCGCTTTGCCGACGAACACCTGGGCGCTAAACTTTCACTTCGAGTGTGTTTTTATTGGAGGAGCTTATCGCATCCCGTCCGCTCCACCCGCGTTAGCAAACGGCTGGGCGGAGGCCACACTGGCCCGCGACGGGATCGACGCGCCGGCCCGGGGTTTGCAGTGGGCGGGCCGGCGTCGGCGCGCAAGGCTCCGTGGAGCTGACCTCGCTCAGCCACCGCTAGGAAAAGTGCAATAGCCGTGGTGGGCGCACTCTAAGTAAGCCTGGTGGGACGTCCACTGGCACGACTGGGCCGACCTGTTGCCCGGAGCCATGCAAGCGTTGAACCACATTTGGGCGTAATCGGTGCACGTCACGCCGGTGTTGGGGCACATGGGTACTGACGCGGGAGGCTTCGCACCGGTGATTGTGATAGCGCTCCCTAATAGCAGCAGAAAATAAATAGCCTTCATGGTAGTCTCTCCTTTGATTTGAGATACTGCCGAAGATCGCGGTGCCGAGGGTTAAGGGTTGCGACTTGCCAACCAAGCCGGGGGTCGAAGCGCGATCGACGGAAGCGCGCATAAGGCCTGCCGCCGTGAACCGGGTTACCGAAAAGCCCGGCTCCAATTATTACTGCGCTGTCAGAATGCTCCTGTCGCGCGGGAGAATCAAGCTTATCTTTCGGCCTCCCTTCCCAAGAGTGTAACGGACGAAGAAGCGCAGTACCTGCAATAGGTTAGAAGACCAAGAGCACCTTGGATCGGGTACCGTATCGTGGTTCGGCCAAGAACTACGAAAGGAGCCCAACCAAGGTGCTCGTGGAAA